>QZKZ01000073.1 GCA_004796465.1 Desulfovibrio sp. | reverse complement strand
GGACAGGCTACGGCGAGGTCGACACGGTCCAAGTCCTGGAACTGGAATATATGGGCGGGCGTTTGTCCATGATCATCTTGCTGCCCGAGCAAAACGGCCTTGATGGCTTGGAAGAGCGAATGGATGCGGCGTATTATGATCGCGTGGTGGGTTCCATGGAAAGCCAGGAGGTTGTCCTGAATTTGCCCAAGTGGGAAAGCACGTCTGAATTTCAGCTCGCTGAGGTTCTTTCCGGACTAGGCATGCACAGCGCCTTTGATCCGGACGCTGCTGATTTCACGGCCATGGCCGAGACAGACGAGCTGTTTATTTCCGATGTTGTGCACAAGACTTTTGTGCGGGTCGATGAATTGGGCACCGAGGCCGCGGCTGCCACGGCCGTGATGATGGCCGGCGCTGGAGCCCCCATGGAGCCGCCCAAGGAGTTTCGTGCGGATCGTCCCTTTTTGTACCTGATTCGGGACAAGGTCACGGGTTTGGTCCTGTTCATGGGCCGGATGACCGACCCGCGTGAGTAAGCCATGGACTCTCCTGACAGCGCCATAACTCGCCAGAGGAATGGATTTGGCCTGAACCTGTTCAAAAGTCTAGCCAAGGAGCAACCAACGGGAAACCTAGCCTTTTCCCCGCTTTCCGTGCACGCGGGACTGACAATGGCCTTGGCCGGTGCCAGAGCAGAAACCGCCCGGCAAATTCGCGAGGTTCTAGGCATAGTAAATGGTGAAGATGCTGTTGCCCCTGATGGAGTGGGAGCCCTAGAGCAGGGGGCGGAAATGGCCATGGCCAACAGGTTGTGGGCCCATCAAGGGTACGGGTACCTGGAAACTTTTCTTGAAGCATTGGAAAAACGCCATGGGGCAAGTCTGGGGCTCGTTGATGTGGCAGGAGATGGGGAGGGCGCGGCCCGTGAAGTGAATGAATGGATCAGCGATCAAACATACGGAAAGATCACGGAAATGCAGCTTGGACCAGGGCAAGACCCCCAGGTGCTGATGCTCACCAATGCCCTGCATTTTCACGGAGAGTGGCTGGAACCCTTTGATCCGGCCATGACTGCGGAAGAACCTTTTTTCCCGGACTCCGGCGATCCAGTACCAATCCTCATGATGTGGGCCAAGTTGGATGTGGCTTACGGGGTGGTGGACGAGGTGGCCTGCGTGGAATTGCCTTACCATGGAAGAAGGTATTCCATGCTGGTGATCCTGCCGCCCCAAGGCGAGCTGGCAACCTGGGAGCAGGAGCTGTCGGTCCAAGGGTTCGACTCTATTATAGACAGCATGGCCGTGACCCAGGTCGACCTGATGTTGCCCAAATGGCGGACGGAAAGCGAGGCAGCCCTGGCCCAAATACTCTCGGCCATGGGCATGGACCAGGCGTTTTCTCCGTTGGAAGCGGATTTCTCTGGAGTGTTGGCGTCAGGCGAAAAAGGCCCCTATCTCGGCCAAGTCGCGCACAAGGCCTGCATCAGCGTGGATGAGTATGGAACTGAAGCAGCCGCTGCCACCCTTATGGGCATGCTTGAGGAAGAGGCACCTGAAACCGTGTTGTTTCGCGCGAACCACCCCTTTGTGTACATGATCCGGGATAAGCGGTCCGGAGCCATTGTGTTCATGGGCCGCATGGCTGATCCTTCCTTGGACTGATTATCAGTTTCACAAAAATATATCGCGACGGCAGCCAAAGGCTGCCGTCGCTTTTCCTGCTTCATGCATTGACCGGGCCGGGGTCATGGCTTACCTGTGGGTGACGATGGGTTACTGTATCCCTGGGAGGAAGCATGGCAACAACGACCCTGACGCACAAGGACCTTGCCGAGCGCATCGGAGTGTCCGAGACAACCATTAAAAGTTACCGCCGAAAATTTCCGGAATTTTTTCCAGTGCATAGCCGAGGCAAGCCCATCCGCTTCAAGCCCGAGGCCGAGGATGTGTGCAGGGAGATTCGGCAATGTTTTGGCCAGGACCTTTCCGTGGCCGAGACCAGGGTTCGATTATCAGCCCGGTTCAAGGTGTTGGGAGCCAAGGAGAGCTTGGATCCCGCGCGGAACAAGCCGGGAGTTCCCGGCATGGCTGCTGCCACGCAAGATTCTCCGGAGCTTCTTGCTGCCGTGGTAGGGTTGCGCCAGGGCTTGGACAGGTTCGCTGATTTGCAGCTCAAGGCCAATGAGCGTTTGGACACCCTGCAAGAACTGGTGGCCGACTTCTTGACCCTGCATGTCTCTCG
>QZKZ01000159.1 GCA_004796465.1 Desulfovibrio sp. | reverse complement strand
TCCAAGCCCGGTGGAATGCGTTGTCTTGCCAGA
Source organism: Desulfovibrio sp. (assembly GCA_004796465.1). Taxonomy (GTDB): domain Bacteria; phylum Desulfobacterota; class Desulfovibrionia; order Desulfovibrionales; family Desulfovibrionaceae; genus MADRE1. The sequence goes on along the minus strand of QZKZ01000159.1, from coordinate 3,141 downwards.
AAAACACCATGGAGGTGGATTCAGGCAGGGTCAGACGCAGGTACGGTCCGTTGATGCTCAACTCCACCAGTTCGGAATCGCCCTCTTCCTCGGGATAGGCCATCACGCTTTCACCGAAATGGCAGGTGAGCAGCATCTGTCCGGTGTCATAAGCCAGGACTTCGGCATTGTACCCCCCGTATTCCTCCTGCAGGAGCACCAAGTTCACGCTGTTTCCCGTGTCCAGGAGCATGGCCAGGTCTTCCTGGCCATTGCGGTCGAAATCCATGCGACAGCCGCCGAGAAAAGCCAGGGGTTTGCCTTCGAGCATTTCCGCGTACGCTGCTTGCGCGGGCATGGAAAGGAAAAGAAGCCCCAGCACAAGCAGTCCGTGGCAACGAAACAACAAAGTCATGGTTACTCCTTGAAGAGTTACCGCATGAGGCGGCGCGGGTTTTTCATGAGCCAGAGTTCGTCGCGGTCCACCACATAGAGGTTGGTGCGCTTGCCTGACAAGCCCAGCATGCGGCGTTTGATGCGCTTGCGGATTTCCTTGTGAAAGCCTGCCGTGGCTGTGAAAAGCAGCAGGATGTCCGCAAAGACCTTGTCCTTGGCCAGCACCTCGTCGTGGATGGTGATCCGGGAGTTGTGGCCCACGGAGATAAGCTTGCCGTCAATGTAGGCCACACGGCGGCCCTCGGCGAACACAGTGAAGTCCACGCCGAATGACACCAGCTTCTGGCGCATGGTGATGGCCCGCACCGTGCCCGTGGCGTCGTCCCAGTAGCCAAAGGAAAAGGTGGGCATGAGCGCCCAAAAGGGGTGGTGCTGCTCGATGTAGGCCACGTATTCGTAGCCCGGGATGATGCAGGCAAAGCTCATGCGGGTGCGGCGGCGGCCAAAGCTCTGGTGCATCTCCTGCATGGTCAGTTCCTCAATGGTGCCTTTCCAGGAGATGTCCTTGCCGGTATTGGCGAAAAGCTTGATCACCAATCTGCCGGAGTCCACGTTGTCGGGCTTGGCCAGCAGGACTTCGTCCCTGGCGCTCAGGGCCTCGAAAGTGCGTTGCTGCTCGGCGTTGAGACGGCCGCCCCCCGGCTTGATTTCCTTGCGCATGTCCTTTTCCCGCTGTTTTTGCATGCGGGTCAGGGTTTGGGTCCGGTCATCCTTGCTGGGTTTCCACAGGGGCGTGCGGATGCCCATAAGGCCGGTCTCCTTGCGCTTTTCCTTGGAGTCCAGCACAGGCTCCTCAAATATCTTGCCCATAACGTCCATGTCGCTGCCGAACTGGCGGTCCTCGCCCGTGCGCAGTTTGTTGAGCAGGTCGATGTTCACGGGGTTGTGTTTGACCAGGGCCCACAGGTCCAGGAAGAGTTGGCGTCGCGGGGTTCGGTCCTGGCTTATTTCTGCGGAGCGGGCAACAAGGGTGTCGGCGGTTTCTTCGGCCTGGCCGACTTCCTGGACGGCTTGGGGCAGATCCTTATTCGCGGGCATGGCCTTTTCCTCCACTGCGGGGTTGGCGTTGGGCGAAATACGATCGCGGAATGTCGTCAACTCGGAAGATTACCTCTTTTGTGTGGCGACGTAACGTCGTCACTGGAGGAATCAGATAACAAACTGAACGCTGGGAAAAAAGCCCCGAAGGACTCAAACGGAAAGGGGGATCAAGAAGGGGTGACAGGAAGGGTGAAGGTAAAAGCGCTGCCCTGCCCTGCCACGCTTTCCACCCAAATTTTTCCGCCGTAATGCTCGACAATTTCCTTGCAAATGGGCAGGCCCAGACCCGCGCCTTTGCGGTTGGCCGCCAGGGTGTCCGAGCGCTCAACTTGGTGGAATTTGTCAAAGATGGCCAAGGCTTCATGCTCGGGAATGCCTTCGCCCGTGTCCTCGACCGTGAAGGCCAGCCAGCCCTGGTCCACGAGCTTCGCCTTGAGGGTGACCGCGCCCGAGTGGGTGAATTTAGCGGCATTGTTGAGCAGGTTGATGATGACTTGCAGCAGCCTGTCAGGGTCGATCTTGAGTTGAGGCAGGTCGGTGGGCACATGCACCATCAGCTCCACATCGGCCTTGTCCTCGAACATGCCGCTCACCGAGTCCGCGGCCATGGCCGCCGCGTGATGGGGGGCAACTATTTGGTCGTGCCAAGACATGTGTCCGGAACTGATGCGGTTGAGGTCCAGCACGTCGTTGATCAGCCGGGTCAGCCTGTCGCCTTCCTGGGCCATGATGGCCAAGTTGTCCTCTATCTGGTCGGCCTTTTTGGCGAGCAAGCTGTTCTCTTCCACTTGGCCGCGAAAATGGCGGTGAAAGTTCTTGGCGATGAGCTTGGCGAATCCCAGGAAGGATGTCAGGGGAGTGCGCAGCTCATGGGAAACCGAGGCCAGGAACGCGGACTTGAGGTCGTCAAGCCTTCTGAGTTGGGCATTGGCCAATTCCGCTTCTTCCTTGGCCACGCGCAGGCTGTCCTCCAAGCGCTTGCTTTCGGTGATGTCCCGGGAAATCCAAATGGCCGTGCCCGGCTCATCGCCCCTCAAAGAAATGCGCGACGAACGCCCTTCAAGCCAGCGTGGCCCCCTGGGGCCCACCACCCGAAACACCAGGCTCATGGTCTTGCCCGTTTCGATGGTGGAGCGGACCAGGGACAAGCAAGCCTCGCCTGCCTCCCTGGGGAATATGGACGTCATGGGGGTGCCCTTCATCATGGACACGGGCGTGGCCAAGAGTGCTTCGTCGCCCGAGGCCATGGCCTCCAGGCACACGCCGGAATCATCCACAACGAGGATCAGATCGGGCAGAGCCTTGACCATGGCTTGCAAGCGCATGCGCTCCTGGTTCAGCTCCTGGTTGGAAAGCTCCAATTCGCCAATGGTCTGGCTGACCGCGTCGCGCATGTTGAGAAAGTTGCGGGCCAAGCCTCCCAATTCGTCGTTGCGGGAGGTGTCAATGGGTTCGTCCAGTTTGCCTTGGGCCAATCGCTCCGCTGAAACGGCCAAAGCGCTCAAGGGCCGTGTGACCATGGACCGGGTCAAAATGATCAGCGCCAAGCTGGTCAACAGGACCACCACGGCGGAGCCGAACACGAACAGCCAGGTAACCGCTGTTTTTCGTTGTTGCGCTGCCACGGTCATGGACTGGACATAGACGTAGAAGACGGGATCGCCG
>QZKZ01000299.1 GCA_004796465.1 Desulfovibrio sp. | reverse complement strand
GGGTATGCGTTCGGCGTGGTTGTGGGCGGCTTGCTGGCCCTGGCCGCGACCCTGATCGGCTGCGTGTTCGCGTTCTTCTACGCCCGCTTCCTGGGGCGCGACTTGGTGATCCGCAAATTCGGCTCCCGCCTGGAAAAGATCAACCGGGTCCTGGAAAAGAATCCCATGTCCATGACCCTGATCATCCGCTTCCTGCCCTTTGGCTCGAACATCGTGACCAACCTGGTGGCCGGGGTCAGTTCCATCCCGGTGCTGTGGTTCCTGCTCGGCTCCCTGGTCGGGTACCTCCCCCAGACCTTTATATTCGCCCTGCTCGGCAAGGGCGTTCTGGAGGACCCCTTGTGGACCACCCTCCTGTCCGCGGCCCTGCTCGCCATCTCGATCTTCATTGGCATTGCCCTGTACCGCAAATACAAGCTCCAAGACGTCCTGTCCGACGACTAAACAAAAAAGCGCGACAGGACTCCCTGCCGCGCTGATTGCCGTGATGAACTTCCAGTTAACTCAGGACACCTTGCCGCCGTTGGCCACTGTGTCCGACGTCGTGAGCAGCTGCATGCCCGATTCCGTGCGCACGGCCAGGATCATGCCGCGAGATTCGAGGCCCCGCAGCTTGCGTGGTGCCAGGTTGGCCACGACCACCACCTGGCGGCCCGTGAGATCTTGGGGCTCGAAGAACTCGGCCAAGCCCGCGATCACCTGGCGGGGCTCGTCCTCGCCCAGGTCGACCAGCACGCGCAACAGCTTGTCCGCATTGGGATGGCGCTCCACCAGGGTCACCGTGCCCACGCGCAGGTCCAGCTTCTGGAAATCCGCGAACTCGGCCACGCCGGGGTCTTCGGGATTGGCGGCGGGTTTCTTGTCCTTTGTGATGGCCTTTTCCTTGGGCGCTTTGTCCCTAGCCTTTTCCGCCTCTGCTTCTTGGGCCGCGAGGTCCACGCGCGGAAACAGGTTCGACTTCTTGGCCACCTCGGTGCCAGGGACCAGCAGGCCCCACAGGGTCTGCTCCCGCTCCAGGTCGAGGGAGGCGGGGTCCAGGCTCTCGGGCGTCTCAATGCAGCCGAGTTGGACCAGCATAGCCGCCGAGGCCTCGGGCATGACCGGCCACAAGCAGGCCGCAGCCTTGCGCATGCCCTCCAGCACCGTATACATGACCGTGCCCAGGCTCGCCATGTCCTTGTTTTTGAACAGGGTCCAGGGCGCGCTCACGTCAATGTACTTGTTCAGGCCGCGAATCAACTCCCACAGGGCTTCCAGGCCCCGGGAAAAGTCCACGTTGTCAAAGCAGCGGCAATAGTTTTCCACGGCTGTTGCAGCCAGGTCCTGGACCTCGTTTTCCGTGTCGCCGGGTTTTCCGGGCTCAGGCACCTTGCCCTGGAAATACTTGTGGGTCATGGACAGGGCCCGGTTGAACAGGTTGCCCAGGTCATTGGCCAGGTCCGCGTTGAGCCGCGCCACAAGTCCCTCTTCCGAGAAACTGGCGTCGTTGCCAAAATGCATTTCACGCAGCAGGAAGTACCGGAAAGCGGCCAACCCGTATTTGCCCGCCATGTCAAGGGGCTCCACCACATTGCCCAGGGACTTGGACATCTTGGTGTCCTTGACCAGCCAATAGCCGTGCACGTTCAGATGCTGGTAGGGCGGAAATCCGGCAGCCCTGAGCATGGTGGGCCAGAACACGGCGTGGGGTTTGAGGATGTCCTTGGCCACCAGGTGCTGGGCAGCGGGCCAGTACCTGTCGAACTTGGCGTCCGGGGTTTCCTGGTTCCAGACCAGGGCCGAAATGTAGTTGAGCAGCGCGTCGAACCACACGTAGCACACATAGTCCGTGTCAAAGGGCAGCTCCACGCCCCAGGTCAAGCGCGACTTGGGCCGGGAGATGCAGAGGTCCTCCAGGGCGCCGCTTTCCAGCAGGCTCAGAACCTCGGTGCGGTAGCGCTTGGGCCGGATGTAATTGGGATTGGCCTTGATGTGCTCGATGAGCCAATCCTGGTGCTTGGACATGCGGAAAAAGTAGTTCTTTTCCTCGATGAACTCCGGCGCTTTCTGGTGCTGGGGGCAGAGCCCGTTTTCCAGTTCCTTTTCCGTATAAAAACGCTCGCAGCCGTAGCAATAATGGCCGCCGTATTCGCCGAAATAAATGTCCCCGGAGTCGTAGACCTTTTGCAGCACTTCCTGCACGCACTTCTTGTGGCGCTCGTCAGTGGTGCGGATGAAATCGGAGTTGGTAATGCCCAAGCGGGGCCACAGCTCTTTGAACAGGCCGCTGATCACGTCAACATAGGCTTGGGGCGTGCTTTCCGAGGCCTCGGCAGCCTGCACTATCTTGTCGCCGTGTTCATCCGTGCCCGTGAGAAACCGAACGTCCTGGTTCAGGGCGCGGTGGAAGCGGGCCATGCAGTCGGCCACGATTGTGGTGTAGGCGTGGCCCAAGTGGGGCTTGGCATTGACGTAATAAATGGGCGTGGTGATGTAAAAAGGCTTCACCGGCTTTCCTTGTGT
>QZKZ01000116.1 GCA_004796465.1 Desulfovibrio sp. | reverse complement strand
GTATGGTTTTCCGGCGATTTCGATTCCTTACGATGGGACTGCTTCGCCTACCACGCAGTTGCAGTTGGAGGCGTTTATGGAGCAGGCTTGGGGGAGGATGTAGAGGGGAGTGGAGGAGATATCCTCAACAAGAGAGGAAGCCTCGTTGATGCGAAGGGTTATGCGCCGGATATAAGGCTCTGAAGGTAATCAACTATTGCGTCGATGTGATCGCACCAAAAATCTTGGGGTTTGATGGTTTTGCCGTGGGCTGTTTCTGAAAACTCAATCCCAAAATTTTTCGCGAAGTTGGAGGCTTGAGCATAGTGTTCACCCTCTCTCTCCATCCCTGAAATATTGATATACATCACACCGTCAATGCCTAAGATCAACGGCACTTTTTTTCCAGGACCCGGGTCAAGGAGACGTGCGGTTTGTGGGGCATACGTTCGAGGTATCCTTTTTTCATCGAGTTTCTTGAACAGGTTTTCCGCGCAAGCGCGCAACCTGTTCCCGGACTTCGACTCCAAGGCGTCAAGGAAGGACGAGTCATCCACACAGAGTACGGAAGGGGATCGAGTCTCTTTCCTGACCACTTCCTTCTTCATGACATAGGCCTGCTCCGTATACCCGTACAGACTCGGCCTTACTACCTTGAGCCCGTCAAGAACGTAGAACTTCAACTCCACGATCATGACCTCGGTGCGGGTCATTTGGTTGTTGAGAAACGTCACCATGGTCCGCAATGCGTTGGGCGAGTCTTCCAAAAGGAAAATAAGCCGGACGCGGCCGTCCTTGAGATTCTGTGACGCCCTTTCGAAATACTCGGTGACGTCGTTGAAATCAGCCTCAAGCCCGGAAAACAGATCCTCAAATTCCAATCCTCGCTCCTCGGCGCTCTTTTCGGCGTACTGCCGCATAAGAGCCGAGTCGAGATATACGTGGCTGTTCGCCGCGTAGTCGATCATCTGCGCCACGACTTCTCGCCGTGCTCGCGTGTCTTTAAACCTCTTGCACTCCACGAATGTGGGCACAGCGTCCTGGTCCAGGAAAAAGAGGTCAAGTGACCATCGCTCCGACCCACTTTCAGGGTCCTTGACCGGCATTTCGTGTTTCACCAACAGCCACTTCCGGTGATTGAGAGGGTCGATCTGGTCTCCAGGCAGCATATCGTGGTTGAGCTTGACGAGTTCATGCAACTCCTTGGTTTCGTTTGAGCAGTGATAGCGATCAAGGGATTGGGTGTTGCCGGATTCGTCAACGATATAGATGCCCATTGTGTTCTCCTGATGTAGAGGGGTGCGGGCCGAAGTTGAAATCTAAAATGTTTTTGTTACGATTTTAAGTGGTTACAGGGAGCGAATAAGGATGGAATTTTAGGTGGTTTACCTTGAAGTCAGGGGAAGTAACGGCCAGGCCTGAAAGAAAGGCTAGAAGTGCAAGGCAGTGAAAACTGCAAGACGCGGTCTCACTCAAACGCATACTTATCCAACGAATCATCCACCTGCCGCGTCTTAAACGTCCACTCCCCGTACTTGATCCGGTAGCGGGTAAAGGTCCACTCGCCGTGGTCAATGACGTCCACCGTGCCTGTGCCGTCCTTGCCCAGGACCTGGGCGGCCTCCTCAACGAACTCCTCCACAGGGAAGTACACGCCCTCGAACTCCAGCTCAGCCTCGCCATCCTTGCAGGACACGTCCTCAAAGGGGTAGCTCCCGGCCAAGGTTTGGCAGGCCTCGGCAGTAAGGCCGCTCAATTCGGCGTACACGCGGATGCCGTGGTCACGCATATATTCGTCTCTCCAAGACTTCAGGCGCGGTGTCCAGCACCCTAGTACTGAAACTGTCCATTTTCATAGATGCAGATCTTGTCGCCGCCCTCCAGCACTGCGGTGACCCGCTTGTCTTCCGTGTTCACCAAATCCCAATGCAGGGCCGAGCTGTTGAAACCCAACTCCTGCTTGCGCTCCGGGCTCAAGGCGCCTGCATCGCCATCGAATGTGTTGGCGTAGGACTGGCCCAGGGCGATGTGGCAGGAGCCGTGCTCGCCGCCAAAGTTTTCGTCATAGAGCGTGTTGGCCATGGCCTGCTTGATGGGCGAAAAGCGCTTGTCAACCAGTGCGAACTCGCCGACCCGCTTGGCCCCGGGGTCAGTGGCCAGCTGTTCGCGGGTGATCTCGAAGCCCGTGTCCACGCTGAACCGGATAACCTCGCCCAAACGAAAGCTCAGCTTCACGCCCTGCACCTTGTGGCCGTGGCGGAACGACGGCAGGTCAGCGTAATACTCGCCCTCGGTTCCCCGCCAGTCCGGGGAAATGTACAGCTCAAAACTCGGGATGTTGCGGCCGGAAATGCCCACCCAGCGCCGCCTGTCGCCGGGCCGCAACAGCAGGTCCACGTTCTCGGACTGGACCCGGATGCTGCGCGGCTGCAAGGAATCCAGCCACTTCTTGATCTCTTCCACTTCCTTGATGAGCAGCTTCCAGTTGTGCACGGGCATGCCCTGGTCCAAAAAACAGGACCGCTTCATCTCCAAGGCGTAGTCCTCAAGGCTCAGGGAGGCCTGCTCCGCCAAGGCCGGAGTCGGGTACATGCACAGGGTCCAGCTGTATTCCCCCAGGGCCTCGCGCTTGACCAGAATCTCCTGCAACTCCCTGCGGCCGTTCCTGGCAATGGTGATGTTCTCGGGGTCCACGCTACGCAAATGGGTGAAGGACTCGGGCGCGATAAGATGGATGGAGCCGCTGATGCGGCCCAGGAACTCCTTGTCACCTGGGATCTCCATCATGAGCCGCTTGCGGTTGGCCTTGGAGTAAAAGTCCTGTTCCATGCGGCTGGTGGGGTTGGCCCGGGGCACGGGCGTCATGTCCAGGTCGTGCAGCATGCCCACCACGCTCTCGGCCAGAGGCAGGGCAGGGATGTCGTAGCGGACGTGGATCACCGAACTCTTCTTGAGCGGAGTTTTCCTGGCCCGGGTCAGGCCCCAGTAGAGCACCTCGGCGTACTTGCCCAGGGTCTCCGGGCACATGATGGTGGAAATATCTGAATTCATGGATTCTCCTTGAAAAAACCTGTACCACTGTGCTGTATATACCTGAGTATGGCAAACCGTTGATCACGCAACCGCTTTCCAGTACACAGGGTAAGTATGGCTGGCTGAGAGTCCACTATCGGGTAGCTTGAGGAGACACTGAATGCTCGTTCGCTTTTGGGGGGTCAGGGGCTCGATCCCCGTGTCCGGAGCCGACTACGCCCGCTACGGCGGGGATACGGCGTGCGTGGAATTGCGCACGGCCAACGACGACGTGGTGGTCGTGGACGCGGGTTCGGGCATTCGCAGGCTGGGCAGCCGCCTCATTGAGGAAGGCCGCAAGGACCTGATCATGCTCTTCACCCACGTGCACCTCGACCACATCCTGGGTTTTCCGTTTTTCCGGCCCCTGTACCAGGAAGGCACCCACCTGCTTATTTTCGACTGCCCCATGGCCCAGGGCGACATGCACACCTTGCTCTCGACCATGATGGCCCCGCCTTTTTTTCCGATCCCTCTCGGCGACGTCAAAGCCCGGGTCACGCACAGCCAGGCCTGCGCCATGGAAGGGGAAATCACCATCAGCTCCATGGAAGTGCGCTCCATACCCCTGAGCCACCCCAACTTGGGCTTGGGCTACAAGTTCACGGAAAAGGACAAGACCTTTGTTTTTTTGACGGACAACGAATTGGGCCACCACCATCGCGGCGGCGCAACGTACAAGGAGTACGTTGAGTTTTGCCGGGATGCGGATCTGCTGGTCCACGACTCCGAGTTCACCAAGGACGAGTACCGCCAGACCAAAAGCTGGGGGCACTCCACCTACACCGAGGCCCTGCGTTTGGCCCAGGACGCGGGCGTGGCCTCCTTTGGCCTGTACCACCACAACCAGGACCGTTCCGACCACGCCCTGGACGACATGGTCGAGCACTGCCGTCAAATTGTCGCCGCTGACGGCGGCGGACCCGAATGCTTTGCCGTCTACCAGGACCAGGAGATCACCCTGTAGCCGGAATCCTTGCAAGTCCTGGTCTTGGCGCGGTCCTTGCTTTGTTGTGCCCATGCGCCACTTTCCCTTCCCCCACATTGTGTCTCTTGCTGTCTTCCTGTTGGGAGCCGCGTTTCTACTCGTAGTTTTGGTTCTGCCCGCTTGGGCCGAAGTGGAAGTGCTCACCGCTTCCCACACCCATGTCATGGGCGACAGCGAGTCCCGCAACCAAGCCCGCACCATTTGCTTCAACGAAGCCAAACGCAAGCTCGTGGAACAGGCCGGCAGCTACGTGGAGACCCTGTCTCGCACCGAGAATTTCGAATTGGCCACAGACGAAGTGGTCGCCTTTTCCGCCGCCTTTATCCGTGTGAACACGGACCGGGAAGAGTGGGCCATGCTTGGCGACACGCTCACCGTGACCATGGATTTGAGCGCCCAGGTGGACCCGGACGAGGTTAAGCAGCTTCTTGCCGAACTCGCCCAGGACGCGGCAGCCCGATCCAGGCTCACGGAAAACCTTGAGCAGCAGAGCCAAGCTGAAGCCCAACTTGCCCTGGAAAGCGATCCGCCCACCCGCGAACGCCTCTCCGACGACATTGACGTGCTGCGCGCCGAGCAAGCCGCGATCCTCACGGAAATCGAAACATCCACCCGCTTTGCCGCTGAACTCGTGCAAAAGGGCATGACCTCCGAGGAAATCGAGACCATGCTCGGTTCCCCCCGCGCCCGCAAAAGCAGTTCCTCGGGCGACTACTCTTGCTGGAATTACGGCCATGTCTGGGTCGTGTTCCACAACGGCCTGGCCTCGTGCATGCGCACCAGGTTGGAATACAACTCCCGGTATGGCGGAGACTGCCACTGCACGGGCCTATCCATGAATTTCCTCATGCAGTGAGCGCTTCTTGCCGTGGCCCGGTTCTTTGACTCATGGCCGGGTATCTAGTAGATGGGTGCTGAGCATCGGCATATTGTCCGATTCTCAACAGGCCCTTGGTGACGCGCCTGCCGCGCGTTTGCCCCATGCACGCAACCCATCGAGCGCCATGCCATGAAGAATCGAAATTCGTTGCTTCTTGTCCTTGTCCTGTTCAGCTTGATCATCATCAGCGGCTGCGCCGCTTCCTCGGGTGGAGGTTCTGATTCCAGTTCCTCGTCGTCCGGCCCGTCTCCGGAAACCCCTTTGCCGCCCGAACCCACCACGGATTCAGAGCGCATCGGCGACATGTTCCTCCAAGCCAACAAACTGGATGAAGCCCTGATCCAATACGACATGGCCATCAGCCAAGGCGCGGACCGCGCATCCGTGGCGTTTCGCAAGGGCTTCGTCTACATGGCCAAGGGCATGTATCAGCAGTCCCTGGACTGGTTCACCGTGGCCATCGGCAACGACAACACCATGACCATGGCCTACGAGGGCGCGGGCAAGTCCACCCTGGAGCTGGGTAACCTGCTCAACGCCGCCGCCTTTTTTGAGGGCGCGACCCAACAAAGCCCGGGGTATTGGGTGCCGCACGTCTATCTCGCCGCCATCTTCAATGTGTTGGGTGACGGACAAAACGCCAACGAGCAGATGGAAATCGCCAAGACCTTGGTCCCGGAGAACGACAATTCCATCTACATGACCCTGGCCGTGGCCCAACAAAGGGCGGAACGGGCAGCAGAGATGAATCCGCACGAGGTTGAGGACTACCAGGAAATGGCCGCTGAGACGGCCACTGAGACCAGTTCGCCTCCGGAAACTGAAGTCCGGGAGATCACCCCGCCGCCGGCTGCTGAACAGGAAGAACCTGCTCTTGAAGAGTCCGAGACCATGGCGGAGACCGAGGACGCCCAGGAAGAAGAGGCCGCTGCAGAGCCTGAAGCCATGGAAGAAACCGCTGAAGACCAACCCGAGGCGGCCATGACCGAAGAAGCGGCGGCAGAAGAACCGCCCGCCACTGAAGAAATCGCCGAGGCGACCGGCCAAGAAACCCAGGGCGAGGGCAACGCCCTGGACCAAGCCCTGGCCGAAGCCCGCGAAAACGCTGCAGCCGAGGAACAGGGCGAAGCAGCACCCGCTGCCGAGGAGCCCCCTGCCGAAACGCCCGCACCAGAGCCTGCGGTCAGCGCTGAGGTGCAGACAGCAGAATCCACTCCCCCGACTGAGAGTGAATCCAGTGGAGTCGCCATTTCCGGTGGCGGCCAAACAGAAGCCCCACAAGAAGCTCCAGCCTTGGAAGCTCCCCCGGACATGCAGGCCACGCCTGTGCAGGAAGAGCCCACTCCCGAGGAGATGGTGGAAACCGCCGCCTTGGACCCCAGCGGCTATAGCTACTCCATTTTAGAGAGCTCCTGGCGCACCGAGGAAGAAGCCCAACTCAGAAAATCCGAACTCCTCGATAAGGGCGTGACAGCGCACATCGTGCCCGTGAACCTGCCGGAAAAGGGGTTGTGGTACCGGGTCATGGTGGGTGAGTTCGCAAACCTGGAAGTGGCCACGCGCATGAAGAATTCGCTTTACTCCGACATAGGCCTGGAGCATCTGAATATCCTCAGGGATGGCAGGTTCTTTCAGCCTATTGAGTAAGTAAGATAGAGAAAAGTCGTGGGGGAGGGGGGAAACCCCTTTTCTGAAGAGTCGAACCCTGTTCTATTACGTAAGCCCCCTGAGGAGACTCGGGGGGTTTACTATTGATATAAGTCAAAACGGGTTCTGCCCCTGCGATAGATTGTGCTGGGAAATCGAGGAAATATTGAAGTATGTTTAGTGTCTTTAAAGTGTAGCTGTTGTGACATGCTACGAGTGCTTCCATATAAAATGAGAAGGAGGTAAGAAACCAAAATGTGCAGAAGATTATAAATCAGTAGCCTTTGGGGTGAAAGTGTACATTTCTCTCAAAAGTGTTTAGGTATTTATGGTCTCTTTTTAATGAAGTGGTATGCCCATCTATCTTTGGGGTGGTAGTGTTGTTGTAGTAAGTGGTATATCCTGCTT
>QZKZ01000155.1 GCA_004796465.1 Desulfovibrio sp. | reverse complement strand
CCTGGGAAGTGTAGTCCGCGATGAGCGGGAACCAGGACAGGGGCATGATAATGGACAACTCAAAACCCAGAGCGAATGAGCCGCTGTCCGAGCCTGTGGTTTCAGGCGCGGGATTGCCCACGACCACCGCGCTGAGCACGATGGTCAGTCCAAAAAGAAGCAGCACGGCCACCACGTTGAGATATTTGAAGCCGTGCAGGCCGATGCCCACCCACAAGGCAATGAACGCCCCCAAAATCGCGGCCATGAGCACGGGATTGGAATAGTCCCACAGGGTCTCGGTGATCTGGGTGAGCGCGCTGGAGCCCATGAGCACCATGACCGCTGTCCAGCCAATGAGCTGGAGCACGTTGATCACGGAAATGAGATACGAGCCCTGCTTGCCGAAGGAGATGCGCGTGGACATGATCGAAGGCAAACGCTCGTTAAAGCCGATGATGCCGCCCAGAGCCAACAATGACGTGCCCACCACGTGGCCGAGCACGATGGCCCACAACCCAGGGCCGAGCCCCAGTCCCGCGTCCGTGGCCAACCAGCCTCCAGTGAAAATCTCAGCCACGGACACTGCCGCGCCAAACCACAAACAGAGTAAATTAAAGGAATTGAGCGTCCCTTTTTCCGACATGTAGCGCCTCCCTCTGGGCTCCATACGAGCCGCGCTTTGTGGATGTGGAGGGAGATCCAAGCGCCGGTTCCAGCGCATATAGAAAGAGGAGATGATAGTACACGGAATTGGCCAAGTCCGATCTCCCTCCGGCAGTATGAACTGCATCAGGTTCCATGGGTCTGATCTCAGCTCCGCCCCCTTGGGCGGAACACCCCATTCGGTAGCCAGGCCTTTTTCAGGCCGAAATGACGCCTTCTGCCTATATGACATTTACCGCCTTGGCAAGCGGCCTTGCTCGCGTCCAGCCCCTGAAACAGCTTTTCCCCTTTTCAAGGCCAGGCCAATGACTATACTCAAGCTGCAAGGACCAACCCTCAGCAAGGAACACACGCCATGCACACCCTGGTTCTGGTCAGACACGGCCAAAGCGTATGGAACAAAGCCAACCGCTTCACGGGCTGGACCGACGTGGGCCTCACCAACCTCGGCGAGGCCGAGGCGCGGGAAGGAGCACGGCTCCTCCTGGAAGCAGGGTACGATTTCGACCTCTGCTACACTTCCCTGCTCAAACGGGCCATCAAGACCCTGGATATCATATTAGAAGACATGGACAGGATGTGGCTGCCCGTTGTCAAGGACTGGCGGCTCAATGAGCGCTTCTACGGCGCGCTGCAAGGGCTGAACAAGGCCGAGACCGCTGAAAAATATGGTGATGACCAAGTCTTCACCTGGCGGCGCAGCTTCAGTATTGCGCCCCCGGCCCTGACCCCGGACGACGAGCGCCACCCCAGCCACGACCGCCGCTACGCCGGGCTGACGCCCCAACAACTGCCCGAGGCCGAGTCCCTCAAGGACACCATTGACCGGGTCCTGCCCTGCTGGTTCGGGGAGATCGCGCCCAAGATCCAGGCAGGCAAGCGCATCCTCATCGCGGCCCACGGCAACAGTTTGCGCGCCCTGGTCAAGTACCTCGACAACATCAGCGAAGAGGAAATCACCGGACTGAACATCCCCACGGGGTTGCCCCTGGTCTATGAGCTGGACAAAAACCTCAAACCCATGAAACACTTTTACCTGGGCGACCCGGAACAAGCTGCAGCCAAGGCCAAGGCGGTCGCCGACCAGGCAAAGAGCACGTAACCTTCAGCACCTCAAGAAGAAACAACCATGCCCCTGTACGAATACGAACACATGGAAACGCCCTGCGATTTGGGCCAAGTCTTTGAGATCAGCCAACCCTTGGCTGACGAGCCCCTCACTGCCTGCCCCAAATGCGGCGGCCCGGTGCGCAAGCTGCTCTCCGCGCCCCGCTCCTTTTCCACGCACACCAACGCCGAACTGCGCGACGCGGGTTTCTCCAAACTCGTGCGCCGGGACAAGGGCGTGTACGAGAACGTGACTGCCCAAGGCAAGCAGATCATCAAGTTGCCTGACGAGGATAGGTAAGTAGTATGGGGGTGCTGCCCCTTGGCTTCCTTTTGGAACAGAAAAGGCCCTGGCGCAAAAGCTTACGCCAGGGCTTTTTCTGTTCTTGGCTGGTCCAGTGACCCTCGGGCCGCCAACCCCGTGAGTCCCTTCAGGAAATTTTAATCGTCATCGTCTTCGTCGTCATGGGGGTCGGAAGACTTGATTTCCACATCAGCGGGCTTGATGGTTTTGGGAGCTTTGACCTTTTTGTAGTCGTCGCAATAGTCGATGTCATAGGTGTTGGGCCAAATGCGCATGGCCCAGGGGCCGTCCTCGCGCACGAGAAAAGGGGCGTTCTTGCGGCAATCGCCGATGTTTTCCACGCGCATGACCCAATGACGGCAATTGGCACAGGCTTTATCGTCCATGGTTTCCCTCCTTGTGGGTATTCTAGTGGGATACCTAGGAAAGGTGAAGATTGTGTGACAGATGCTCCACTACTCAAGTCTGGGGGAGATACAGGCGGGGGGCCAGGGACATTTGGAAAATTTTGGGCCGCATGGCCCTAGATTGTCCTATGCCACAGGAGCATGCCCCTGGCAGGGTGCAGGGCAGAGCCCCGCAACGTTATCCGTTGACGTACCTAAAACACCACCGTCTTATTCCTGAACACAATAATCCGGTCTTCCAGATGCCACTTCACGGCCCTGGCCAAGACTTGGCGCTCCAGGTCGCGGCCCAGGCCTTTCAAGTCGTCCACATTGTGGCGGTGGCTGACACGGGCCGTGCCCTGTTCGATGATGGGGCCGCCGTCCAGTTCCTCGGTCACGTAGTGGGCCGTGGCGCCGATGAGCTTGACCCCTTTGTCCATGGCCTGACGATAGGGATCAGCCCCGGCAAACGCGGGCAAGAAGGAATGGTGGATGTTGATCATGCGGTGGTCGAAGCAGGACACGAAATCGCCGGACAAAATCTGCATGTACCGGGCCAGGACCACCACGTCCGTGTCCTGCCCCAGCACGTCGAGCATGGCAGCCTCGGCTTCGGCTTTGTTGTCCTTGCTGACCGGGATATAGTGATAGGCAGCACCAAAGCGCTCGACCGCTTCCTTGAGGTCCGGGTGGTTGGAAATCACGTTGGTGATGGTGCAGTCGATCTCGCCGCGCGCCCAGCGCCAGAGCAACTCCATGAGACAGTGCTCTTCCCGGGACACGAACACCGCGACCTTTTTAGTGTCCGAGGAATAGGTGAGCCGCCAGTCCATGTGGAAACGGTCCGCGACCACGGTACGGAAGGCCGCTTCCAGGGCAGGCCGGGTCACGTCCATGTGCGGGGTTTGGAACTCCAAACGCATGAAAAAGGTGCCGTCAGAGGGGTCGGTGGAATGCTGGTCCAGGGCCGTGATGTTCACGCCGTGGGAATAGAGAAAGCCCGTGACCGCAGCCACAATGCCGGGCCTGTCCGGGCAGGTGATGAGAAGCCGTGCAACGCTGTCCATGAGAGTATACTCCTGAACGGCCAAGGGCCGTTGCTTTTCGCCGTGTTTCGGGCTCGATACCCGAGCTCGCGGGAAAAAGCCAGACCTCCAATACCCTCCACGCCTTGCCCGGCCCGGTAACAGGTCTTACACTAGACATTGCGCCCGTCATGAACCCGCCACCAGCAGCGGCCATACTGCCGACGAGCCGTGAACCCGCGATAATCCTCAAGGAGCACGACCTTCATGCACCAACGCTTCCAGTCAATCATCGACCAAGTCTCCACCGTGGTCATGGGCAAAGCCGAACAAATCGAGTTGGCGCTGATCTGCTTGTTCGCACGCGGCCACCTCCTCATCGAGGACAGGCCCGGCATCGGCAAAACCACCCTGGCCCATTCCCTGACCCGCACCCTGGGCCTGGGGTTCCAGCGCGTGCAGTTCACCAGCGATCTGTTGCCCGGTGATGTTCTGGGGGTGTCGGTCTTTGAGCAGGATTCCAACTCCTTTGTGTTCCACTCCGGCCCCATCTTCACCCAGGTGCTCCTGGCCGACGAGATCAACCGGG
>QZKZ01000281.1 GCA_004796465.1 Desulfovibrio sp. | reverse complement strand
GCGGTGAGCAGTTGTGCGATGCGCAGGACCGAGGGGTCGGGTTCGCGTGGGGTTTCGATGTAGGTGACGGGCGGGGTGGGGTCTGGGGCCGGGAAGAAGCCGGTGATGCTGTCGGGCTGGAGGGTTTCCAGGGAGCTGATTTCCGGTGTGGCTGGGGGAGGGGACGGGGCTTTGGCTGGTGAGTCAAGGGGGATGTGCAGTTCACCGAGTTCCGGGTCGTCCAGGCCAGGGGAACTGAACGAGGAAAAGGCCGCGAGAAAGGGGGGCGGCGACGGAGTCTTGGGTGGGGCGGTTTCGTTTCCATTCTCGGTCAGGGAGTTTTTGTAATATTGGGCGCGCAATTCCTTGGGCAGGTGGTGGGGGTGCAGTTCGGGCTCGTGTGTGGCGTTGATCACGGCCAGGTTCAGGGTGTTGATCAGTTCCCGCACGTTGCCTGGCCAGGGCGCGCGCATGAGGGTGTCCAGGAAGTCGGTGGAGCTTTTTTTGGGTTCCAGGGATTGGTCCTTGCAGATCTTGTTGATGTAGAAATCCACCAAGTCCGGGATGTCCTGTGTGCGGTCCGTGAGTTGGGGCACGCGCACGGTGAATGCGCTGAGGCGGTAGTAGAGGTCTTTGCGGAACTGCCCGGCCCCGACCATGGTCTCCAGGTCGCGGTTGGTGGCTGCGATGACCCGGAAGTCGCTCATGAGTTCCTTGTCCGCGCCAATGGGGCGGAAGGTTTTTTCTTGCAGCACCCGCAGCAGGGATTTTTGCAGGGACAGGGGCAGGTCGCCCACCTCGTCGAGAAAGAGCGCGCCTTTGTGGGCCAGGAGCACCAGGCCGGGGCTGGCCCGGTCCGCTCCGGTGAACGCGCCGCGTTCATGTCCAAAGAGTATGGACTCGGCCAAACTGTCCGGGATGTTGGTGCAGTCCACGGCCACGAAGCGGCCTTTGGCGCGGGGGCTGTTGGCGTGGATGGCCTTTGATACCAGTTCCTTGCCCGTGCCGGTGTCGCCGGTGACCAGCACGTTTTCTTCGGAGCGGGCCGCGTTGGCTGCCCGTTTCAGGCATTCGCGCATACGCGGGCTTTTGCCAACGATGGGGAAACCTTCAAGCAGGTCCGGGGGCGCGAATTGGGCGGCGCGGGCCCGTGATTCCATGATCCGTTCGATGAGTTCGCGCAGTTCGGCCAGGGGCACGGGTTTTTGCAGGTAGTAGGACGCGCCGGAGCGGATGGCGGCTTGTGCTGCCTCGGCGTCGCCCTGGCCCGTGACCACGATGATCTCGGGCGCGGATTCGGTTTCGCGGAAATCGTTGATGTGGGTGAGTCCGGAGCCGTCGGGCAGGATCATGTCCAGGAGCACCATGTCCGGTTTGGTGTGGGCCGCGCTACGCAGGCCTTCAGCCAGGCTGGAGGCGCTGTGGCAGTTGTGGCCGAGTTTGGCGATGTAGCCGGCGAGTTGCGCGCGGATGACCGGGTCGTCGTCCACGATGAGGATGGTGCCCATTGAGGCTCCTTGTGTCAGTGAGGCCGTGTTCCTGTCAGAGGACCGTCGGTGGTTCGCGGATAAGTATACCTGAAGACCCTGGCGTTGTCTAAACCAATTATACAAAAAAAAGGATGTGTTCCAAGGAGTTTTTGGAAAAGGCGCACAAGTGTATAGCTAGATTTGAATACCCCCTGGGGAAATGTCAAATGTGGTTACCCTGCAGGAGAGTTTCAGTCCCTTTCAGGGGAGGGAGTGTGGCGGATTTGTATAATATGATTATACATGTAGAATTGGTGGGGCCTCACGCGTTACTCAGAGTCGTCCGTGCTGAGGGGGGTGAGGTTGCGTATTGTGGGTCACCTGTCCGGAATCGTGGCGTAATGGGATTCTGGTGCGATTTTTGTATAGGAAGTGGTTGACTCTTATAATGATTTGCCCGTCCACATTCTTCGCCAAATACCAGGCCCAAGAGCCGGGGGGAGAGAAAATATGTCACTGAAAGTTATCCGCCTTGAAGAGCGCATTGTACTGGAAGCTGCTGCTGTTGCCGCCATCGACCATGTGGTCGACACCTACGTGGACCCGCTGCCCGAGCCTGCCGCTGATTCCGGTGGCGAGCCCCAGGGCATCGCGCCGGACGCCGAGGGGACGGCGGACGGCGGCCTGCGCGTGCTGGCCGTGTCCTCGTCCGTGCAGGACGCGGAAGTGTTGGCCAACTCCGCCGTGGAAGGGGTGCTCACCTACGTGTACGACGGCGACTCCAGCAACCTGGACGCCATTCTTGCGGACATCACCGAGATGCTGGGCGGGCAACAGGCCGACTCCATCGCTTTCGCCACCCACGACTTGGGCGCGGGCCAGTTCCATCTGGCAGGCGAACATTCCGTGGACACGTACTCCCTGCTCAATGACGCGGAACTGCAATCTTTTTGGCAAGGCGTGGGCTCCCTGGTGGCCGAGGACGGGCGCGTGGACGTCATTGCCTGCGACGTGGCCGGAACCGCCCAGGGCCTTGAGCTCCTCTCCCAGCTCGAATCCCTGACCGGCGCTGACGTGGCCGCGTCCGACGACGCCACAGGCAACCCTGCCCAGGGCGGTGACTGGGTCCTGGAGACCCACAACGTGAACCTGGTGGGCACCTATTTGGACGCTGACGGACTGGTCCAGTTCGACGACCTGCTGGCTGCCCAGGACAAGGTCTGGGCCGACACGAGCCAGGAAAACAACGCCGTGGCCACGGATGGCGAGTGGCTGATCGTGGGCTCGCCCGATTCCAACGGCAGTGACGGCGTGGTCAAGATTTTCCGCCATGTGGGCACTGAGTGGCAGGAGTTCCAGACCCTGCAACTGGGCGATGTGGCCGGAAGCTTGCCCAGCGGCTTGCTCTCAACCCGCAACGGTTCCTTTGACGTGGAAGGCTTTGGCGCTTCCGTGGCCGTCAGCGGGGACAAACTGGTCATCGGCGCGAGCGAGACCGACTACGAATACGAAGCCTACCGCCGCCACGGTTTCATGGATTGGCGTTGGGACGCGGAAAGCCTGGACGACGTGGGCGCGGCCTTTACCTACACCTTTGACGGCAACTCCTGGGTGCTCGAGCAGATGCTCACCAGCGCGGGCAACGAGTTCACCTTTTCCGAATACGCCCAGAACCAGTTCGGCTTTGATGTGGCCATTGACGGCG
>QZKZ01000214.1 GCA_004796465.1 Desulfovibrio sp. | reverse complement strand
GGCCGAGGGCGGGCGGGCGGGGCTCTATACCATCCATGCCCGGCAGCATGCCGGGCCACCTTAAAATCAACATGCCCCTTGCAGGGAACTGCTGCTTGATCGTACACTGGCGTTGGACGCACCAAATCTTCCGGTCTCTTGGCGCTCAAGCAAAGACAACCGACCCCCAACAACCCAGGCTCGGAAAGGAGGCTTCATGGCTGTTCTCGGAACACAATTGGCCAAGGGCGCAGCATTCCCGCGCATGACCTGGAACATGCTGGACGGTTCCACGCTCACGGTTCCCGATGATCTGGCGGGCCGCTGGACCGTGGTCATCATCCTGCGCGGTCAGTGGTGACCTTACTGCCGTCAGCAGTTGGCTGACTACCAGCGCTTGTACAAGGAATTCCAGGCCAGCGACATCGGCATCGTCATGGCCTCGGTGAATGACAAGGCCACCAACCAGGCCCTCATGGACCGCCATGGCGTGGACATCCCATTCGCCTACGGGCTGGACGCCGAAGAAATGTCACGGGCCGTGGGCTGCCACTACAACGTGGACGACAAGTTTATCGAAGCCACGGGATTCTTGCTTCAGCCCGACGCCACAGTCTACCTCGGCGCATACTCCACTGGCGTGTTGGGCAGGATACGGGCGGACAACGCCCTGTCCGTGATCCGCTATTACCAAACCAAGGACACCGGCTTTCTCCCTGAACAAGATTAGACCGCCCACAGGATTACCACCACAGAAGTGAACCTGTGGGATCAACCTCTCTTTTACCGGTGGCGCGGACCACACGATCCGCGCCACCGGCCTGCAGAGGGAGAGTAGGGAGGTTGACGCGATTTAGACGGCCTCGGCAGGTTGCCGGAAAAAGGCCTCTAGCTGCTGAAAATCGTCGCTTCCAGCTCCGCGCCGCTCCACGGACAGGACATCGTGCAGCTTGGAGACCTGGGTGACCACCTGCTTGAGGCGGTCGTCCTCGGGCACGAGCAGCCACATGCGGCTCAGTCCCGGTTGCACGGGCATGCACAGGATGCCCTCCATGTTGTAAGCGCGCCGGGAAAACAACCCGCACACGTGGGACATGACTCCGGGATGGTTGCGCACGGTGAGTTCCAACTGGACCATAGCGGTTTGGTCTTCTTTATGCGGTGCAGGGTTCGCTGTGGGCATGTTCGCCTCCTATCATGTCGCTGTTGGCGGCGCCTGGAGGCACCATGGGATACACGTTTTCCGGTTCCATGATCGGCGCGTGGATCAAGCAGGGGCCGGGAGTGGCAAAAGCCGCTTCCAGGGCCGCGCCGGGATCGCTCGCATGGGCCAGGTCAATGGCGTTCATGCCGAAGCCCTTGGCAATGGTCACGTAGTCCACGCAGTGCGTGTACTCTGAAGCAAACAGATTGTTGTCGTAGAACAGTTCCTGTTGCTGCCGCACCAGACCCAGGCCGCCGTTGTTCATGAGCAGGATCTTGACGTTGGCCCGCTGCTCGACCGCGGTTGCCAGTTCCTGGATGTTCATGAGCAGGGAGCCGTCGCCGCTCACGCAGAGCACGGGCGTGTCCGGATCGGCCAGGGCCGCGCCAATGGCCGCAGGCAAGCCGAAACCCATGGTGCCCAGGCCGCCCGAGGTGAGCAACTGGCCCGGCTTGGTCAGTGGATAGACTTGGGCCGTACGCATCTGATGCTGGCCCACGTCCGTGGCCACATTGACCTTCTCGCCCATGCGCTTGGCCGCTTCCAGGATCAGACCATAGGGACTGCGCGGGTCGCGCGCGCCCGGGGTGCGGAAGGGGTGCTCAGCCTTGAGCTCGGCCACCCGGCTGAGCCAGCCCGCCCGGGCCTTGGCCTCGACCATGGGCATGAGCGCGGCCAGGAATTCCCCGGCGTCGGCGGTCACACCCACATGGGCGGTCTTGATCTTGTCCAGTTCGCCCGGATCAATGTCCACGTGGATGATGGAAGCGTCCGGGCAGAACTGCTCGACCTTGCCCGTGGCCCGGTCGTCAAAACGAACGCCCAGTGAGATGAGCAGGTCGCACTCCTCAAGGATGTAATTGGTGAACCGTGCGCCGTGCATGCCCAGCATGCCCAGGTCCAAGATGTGATCACGGGGGATGGCGCCCAGGCCCATGAGGGTCTGGGCCACGGGTATGCTCGAGCGCATGGCCAGGCACATGGCTGCCGAGGCAGCCCCGGACTGGGACACCCCGCCGCCGATGTAGAGCACGGGGCGCTCCGCCTCGTTGATCATCTGGGCGGCCTGCTCAATGGCCTCAAGGTCCAGGGCCGGATAGGGATCGGCTTGGCCGGGCTCGGGCCACTGGTTCACGCATATCTGAGCGGCCTGCACGTCCTTGGGCACATCAATGAGCACGGGGCCGGGACGGCCCGAGGCCGCAATTCGGAAAGCTTCGGGAACAACCTCAAGCAACTCCTCGGTGGTGCGCACCAGGAAGTTGTGCTTGGTCACGGGCAAGGACATGCCGTAGATGTCCACCTCTTGGAAGGCGTCCGTGCCGATCATGGGGCTGGGCACCTGTCCGGTGATGCAGATGATGGGTACGGAATCCAGCTTGGCGTCGGCAATGGCCGTCAAGGTGTTGGTCGCGCCCGGGCCTGAGGTGGCCAGAAAGACCTGCGGGGTGCCGGTGACCCGCGCCATGCCCTGGGCAATGAAACCCGCGCCCTGTTCATGGCGGGTCAGGACGTGGCGGATACCGCTCGTGGCCAGGGCGTCGTACAAGGGCAGGTTGGCCCCGCCGGGAATCCCGGCCACCATGCTGATGCCTTGCCGCTCAAGGAGTTTCACGAGAATACTAGCGCCGCTTTGTTTCTCGCCTTTTCCCGATTCCATGCTGCTTACCTCCCGTGTTTGAGGTGAATGATGCTTGTTGAAAAAAAATGGCCCCTGCCGGTGGTTGCGCCGGCAGGGGCCTGGATGCCCGATTCGTATGGAGTGTCCCCAACTAGCGCATGACCGTTTCCTTGCCGGTAATGACTACTACGCTTACTACGCCCACAACAGCGGCGTTCGCATCCACGGCAACAGTGCTGTGGATGGCGCGTAGGTTCAAGGCGGTGAGGGTCATGTGGCTATGCGTCATGGGAATTCTCTCTGTTGGGGCCTGCATAGCCCGGCTTGTTTTCCAGGTCAAGCCCATTTTCCTTTTTCCGCTGGAACGGGCCTGGAGTCTGCCATGTAGAGGAAAAAGCCCATTGGCTCGGGAGGAAAAATCAGGTAGGTCTGTTGCCCATGAGCACCGGAACCACGCGAATTTTGGCCGCTGACATCGGCGGCACCAACAGCCGTTTTGCCCTGTTCGAGTCCGAGGCCGGGCACGAGCTGCGCATGGCCGAGTCCATCTGGCTGCAGACCCGCGAAGCCACGGGGCTCAAGCACCTTCTGGCCAATTTGGACCAGAGCGACTTCCCGGCTTCGCCCCTGGACGTGGACATGACGGTCATCGCCTTGGCCGGTCCGGTGCAGCAGGGCAAGATCAGCGACCCGCCCAACATCCCCTGGGCCGTGGACTTGACCGATCCGGCCCAGGACCCGGGCACGGACCGTTTCCTGCTGACCAACGACTTTGTGGCCCAAGCCTATGCCTGCCGGACTCCTGCCGTGGCCGGAGCGCGGGAACTGCTTTCCGGGCAGGAGGACCCCGAGGGCACGGTAGCGGTCATTGGCGCGGGCACGGGCAACGGCAAGAGCGCGCTCATCCCCGACACCAGGGGAGGGTTTCTGGCCGTGCCTTCCGAGGGCGGCCACTCGGACTTCCCCTTTTTGACCGAAGAAGAGTTTGAATATTACCGCTTCCTGCAAAAGGAGACGGGCTATCGCCAGATCACTCCGGACATCGTGGTCACGGGCCCTGGCCTGAGCCACGTGCACAAGTATCTCACGGGCGACACACTGCATCCCAGGGAAGTGTCCGCGACTTTTGACGCGGATCCCGACTCGCGCACCCTGCGCTGGTTCGCGCGGTTTTACGGCCGCTGCTGCCGCAACTTCGCCATCGAGGTTCTGGCCTCGGGCGGAGTGTTCGTGACCGGCGGCGTGGCGGCCAAGTCCCCTGCTCTGGTCACGCATCCCGCGTTTGCCGAGGAATTCCGCTTGTATGAGCCCGACCCCGAACTCATGGCCCGCATTCCCGTGTACCTCAATGAGAACGAGGATTCCGGGCTTTGGGGCGCGGCCATGCAGGGCATGCAGAGTTTGGGCCTGCTCACTCCGGCCATGTCCAAGGAAACCTCGCCGTGAACCGCGCCCTTGTGAAACGCGGTGTATTGGTTCTGGTCCTGGCGGCGCTTATGGCCGCCTTTTTTCTCCTGGACCTGGACCAGTACCTGACCCTGGACTACCTCAAGCAGTCCAAACAGAGCTTTGCCGAGTTGTACGCCAAGCACGGCCTGCTCCTGGTCGCGGGGTACATGGCCCTGTACATTGCCGTGACCGCCCTGTCCCTGCCCGGAGCTGCCGTGCTGTCCCTCGCCGGGGCCGCCCTGTTCGGGTTCTGGACCGGGCTCGTGGCCATTTCCTTTGCCTCGACCATTGGCGCGACCCTGGCCTGCCTGGTATCGCGCTACGTGCTGCGCGACGTTGTGGAAAACAAGTTCCGCGACCGTTTGGCCCGGATCAATACGGGCATCCAGGCCGAGGGCTCGTTCTACCTGTTCAGTCTGCGCTTGGTGCCCCTTTTCCCCTTCTTTGTGATCAACTTGGTCATGGGCCTGACCACCATGCGGCTCTTCACGTTTTATTGGGTCTCCCAACTGGGCATGCTGCCCGGCACCATTGTGTTCGTGAACACGGGCACGGAACTGGGCAAGATCGAAAGTTTGGGCGACATCCTTTCCTGGCGGCTGCTCCTGTCATTCGCCCTGCTCGGCCTGTTTCCCCTGGTCATCAAGAAAGCCATGGAATGGTACCGAAAGAGGCGGGGCACGCCTGCCGAGGACCAGCCCATCCCTGAAACCGCCACCAAGACGCCGGACCAGGACTCATGAAACGATCGCCCCTGCTGGTAAAACTTGCGGCCCTGACCGCGGCTTTGCTTCTCGTGGCCCTGGGCGCGCTGCACCTGTTCTGGATATTCGGCGGCCAGTGGGGCCTTGTCGCGGCCACGCCCCTGGTGGACGGCCAGCCGGTCCTGGAAGTCTCGGCGCGGCCCGGCTTTTTTGGCCTGGTCTTTCTCTGTTTCATGGGCGCGTACGTGCTGCTCTGCCGGGGCGGGCTCCTTGGCCAAGCCCTGTTGCCCGGCTTTTATTCCGGCGGGACCTGGGCGCTCATCGTACTCCTCATTGCC
>QZKZ01000377.1 GCA_004796465.1 Desulfovibrio sp. | reverse complement strand
TACCTGAATATTGAGCAGAGCGTGAACCAATACATAACTATCAACGCGGCGAACGCCACCGCACCCTTGCTCAGGCAACTGCACCCCAATCCGGAACTGAATGGTTTTGTTGTATATCCACTGGATGGGGTTCAGCCCTAGGGGGAGGTCAGTCCCCATCACCTGGTCAATACACTCAACTACAGGAGGAGATCATGGAGCTGCGGATAACGTATGTTCACCATGACTGCTTCCTGGTGGACATTGGGCCGCGAGTACTGCTTTTCGACTACCCGGAACGGGCACACCGGCCGGCCACTGCCGAGGCCCTTGTCACGGAAGCTTTGCGCGGCAGGAATGCGGTCATTTTTGCCTCGCACAGCCACGACGACCATTTTTCCATGGAAATCCTGAAGTTTCGGGAGACGGCTGCCTCGGCCCATTATATCCTCTCTTACGACGTGGCGGAGATGCACCCTGAATTGGACCCGGAGTTCGAGGCCGAGATGCAGGGCGTCTCCATCGTGGAGCCCGACGAATTCTATCATGTTGAAGGATTTGTGCTGCGTTGTTTTGAGAGCACGGACCTGGGCGTGGGGTTTTTACTGGAACTGGAAGGCAAGCGTATATACTTTGGCGGTGATGTGGCCGAGTGGTGTTGGCCCGACCAAGACGAGCGCTCCCGCCGGTTCAGCGAGGAGCACTTTGCCGGTGTCCTGAACGATTTGGCCAAGGAAGCCGTGGACCTGGCCTTTTCAAACGCTGATCCTCGCCTGGAGAACTGGGCAGGAGCGCGGCGGTTCATGGAAACCGTGCGGCCCAGGTACTTTGTGCCCATGCACACCTTCGGCGACACATCCGCTGTGGCAAGGTTTGCGGCTGAGCACCGTCTTCCCGGCATCCCCATGTTCGTGTATTCCCAGATGGGGGAAAGCTGGCGAATAGCCTTGTAACAGTTGGAGAGTCCTAAGGGAGAATAATGGGCAAGGCCGATCTCAACGCCCTCTTGGCGAGGCTCAATCCACTGTGTTTGGAGCGCTTGCAAACCGCCGCGGACATGGCCGCGTCCCGGACCCACTACGAGGCCGGGCTCACGCACTTTGTACTGGCCCTGTGCGAGTCCACGGATTCGGACTTCGTCCATATTCTTGCCAGGCAAAACATTGATTCCCAGGGGGTGGTCAGGGACCTGTCCACGAGCCTGGACCATAAGCCCTTTGGGCACCAATCCAGACCGGCCATGTCCCTCGCGTTGGTGGATGTCCTGACCGAGGCATGGCTCATCGCGTCCTTGGAGCTCAAGGAAAACCTCATACGCTCGGGCGCCGTGCTCATGGCGCTGATCAAGGAGTGGGAGCGAGCGCCCCGGGAAGACTTTGCAGGATTGGCGGGCAGGATGTCCCTGGAAGACTTGCTCGCGGACTTCCCCATCATTTCGTCCATGTCCTCGGAAAGCCGCTGGCAGGGTGTGGACCACTCCGCAGGCAGGAATTCGGTCTCAGTTGCCCAAGGTTCAGGCAAGGCCTTGTTGCGAAACGGGCCGGAAGGCATGATGGCGGGCGTGGGGAAATCAACAAGCGCCCTGGAGCGGTTCGGAGTCAACTACACGGAACGCGCGCTCAATGGTGAAATTGATCCGGTTTTGGGGCGGGACGAGGCCATGGGCCGGGTCGTGGAGATTCTGTCTCGCAGGCGGAAAAACAATCCCATTATTGTGGGCGATCCAGGCGTGGGCAAGACGACCCTGGTTGAGGGGCTGGCCCTGCGTTTGGCCACGGACCCTTCCCCTCCCGAGGGATTGCGGTCCGTTACCGTGTGGGGCCTTGACCTGGGTTTGCTCGACTCGGGCGAGGGCGTGGGGGGAGACATGGAGTCCAGGCTGCGCTCCCTGGTCAAGGAACTCCTGGACAACACCGAGCAGATCATTTTTTTTATAGATGACGCCCACTTGCTCTTGGCTGGAGGGCCTGGCCGGTGGGGACGCGGAGCCGGCGTACTCAAATCCGTGCTGGAGCAAGGGCGGTTGCGCACCATTGCCGCTGCGCCCTGGAGCGAATACAAGCGCAGCATTGAAAAGGATCCAGCCCTGTCCCGCTGTTTCCAGCCCTTGAAATTGGACGAGCCCGACGTGGACCAAACCGTGCGCATGCTCCAGGGGCTTGCTCCGCGATACGGGGCAGCGCACGGCGTGGCCATTCGCGGGGATGCGGTCCAGGCTGCTGCGGAGCTGGCGGACCGGTACCTGACGGGCCGGCATCTGCCGGACAAGGCCGTTGACTTGTTGGATACGGCTGCGGCGCGGGTCAAGGTGGCCATGACCGGTAAACCCCAGCCCGTGGAAGCTCTGGAAACGTCCATGGCCGAGCTCAAACAAGAGATCAACGCCATGATGCGGAGCAAGGAGCAGGGTGCGGACAATGATGAAGACCTTGCCCGGGCCTGGCGGTCCATGGATAAGCTTCGGGAGGAACACCAAGCTTTGGAGGCGCGCTGGACCCGGGAACAGGAGCTGATGCAGGGGCTTGCCGGGGTACGCTCGGGCCGGGACCCGGGCGGGGCTGTGGCCGAAGGCAAGCTTCTCAAGGAGTTGGCCGAGGTGCAGGGCGATGCACCACTCTTGCGCCACGAAGTGGATCCGGACGTGGTGGCGCGGGTGGTCTCGGACTGGACCGGCATCCCCCTGGGCAAGGTGCTGCGCGAGGAAGTCTCGGCCGTGCTCGACTTGGAAGTCAACTTGAGGCGGCGTATCCGTGGCCAGGACCATGCCCTGGAGGTGATCACCCGCAATATCCGCGCGGCCAAGTCCGGACTCAAGGACCCGCGCCAACCCCTTGGGGTGTTTCTGCTGGTTGGTCCCTCGGGCGTGGGCAAGACCGAAACCGCCTTGGCCTTGTCCGACCTGCTTTTTGGTGATGAAGAGTCCGTGGTGGCCGTGAACATGAGCGAGTTCCAGGAAAAGCACAGCGTGAGCCGCCTCATTGGTTCACCACCGGGGTACGTGGGCTACGGCGAGGGCGGGGTGCTTACCGACGCCGTACGGCGGCGGCCCTATTGCTTGGTGCTGCTCGACGAGGCGGAAAAGGCCCACCTCGAAGTCATGAATCTGTTCTACCAGGTCTTTGACAAAGGCGTGCTCGCGGACGGCGAAGGCCGCAGCGTGGACTTCCGCAACGTGATCTTCTTTTTGACCAGCAACTTGGCCTCGGAGCGCATTGAAGAGCAGTGCCGCAGCAACAAAGCCGGGAGCGTGGATGAAGTGGTGGCCGCAATCCGGCCCGTGCTGTCCGACCATTTCAAGCCCGCGTTGTTGGCGCGCATGACCATTGTTCCCTATCACACCCTGGAACCCTGGGCGCTCAAGCAGGTGGCGGCCCTCAAGTTGGAGGGGTTGGCCACCCAGATGTTGGAGAACAACCGCATGGCCCTGACCTGGTCGGACAGGGTCAAGGAAGTCATTGGCGAGCGTTGCACCGAGACAGAGACCGGCGCTCGCAACATCGATCACATCATGCGTTCCGAGGTGCTGCCGCGCATGTCCGAGCACATCCTGGCGCGCATGGCCGAGGGCGCCCCTCCCCGCGCCGTGCACCTGGACTTTGACGACAAGGACGGATTCGCGGTTGTTTTCTCTGGGAACTCAGATCAGGAGTAACCCCAACCACTGTATGGTTGTGATTCACCCACGAGATGTGGTGGGAGGGTGGCCAGGTCAAACAGGACAGGGCTGTTTCCCTTACAAAGACCAAGCAAAGACGACATCTTGAGGCGTGTTTTTTGCTGTGCGGCACAGGGCGACCAGCTTGAGCAGCAACTCGGCGGTGCTGGGAATGGCCAATGCCCGCCGCGCCAGGAGCTGTTCCCTGTTCCTCTTTCGCTCCCTGCGAAATGACGGGCTCAGTGAGGAAACCGCCAAAATGGGGGTAAGGACGGCTGTGAACACGCCCTTGGTGAACGTTTGCCGTACCCTTGATAGCGTTGTTTTCGTTGGGCCCTTTTCCCCGGCATGATCACCACCATTGCCGCCGCACCCCGGGAGCCCGGCAAGGGCCTGGGACCAGAGCTCGGCCAGCTGATCCACGCTTTCCTCGGAAACATCCGCGAACAGGTTCAGGAATTGTGGAGCAAGAATGGCTTGCGCGCTTTCAGCCTCAGGAGACCACAATCCGGGCAAACAGGATTCGAGGGAAAAGGGCGGCTTGCCGCTCAACTCTGCGGCGGCCTTGATGAGTTCGTCAAACGCCGCGTCCGGTTCGCACAAAAGCTTGAACCCCACCTCGCCGGAACAGATCGAGGAAGAGTCGAGCGAAGAGAAGTTCCCAGCAGCTAGAGCCTGTACGATTTGCTCGCCGTTGCCGAAGTAGAGGTCTACGAGGATGGCCATGGGGGGATGTGTAGTTAGAGTTATTGTGGAAAAAACATACCCGTTGTTGAGGATCTTGTAAATTATTCCTCTTCAATTGAACATGTGTTGCCTTGCGTGCAAGGTTCTTTTTGCAAGGTGTGTTTGTGTACGGATATAAAACGTTCGATGCAGTCCTTGTCAAGCAGATGTTCCATGTGTTCATTGTGTCCTGTAAAGCTGTCTATGAGTCCAAAAATATCTCTATACACGTCTTGATCATCCAGGCCAATTTCTTTTGCGGCTTCCCCATATACGCTTGCAGGGTCGTTAGTGCCATCACATTGAGGGAGGATATATTCTTGTAAGACTTTCAAAGAAAAGAGGTCAGGATAGCTATAAGCGAGCAAGCTCAGGGTGACGGATTGCCACTGAGTGAGAGGGCTGTTGGCATAGAGCTTTGGTCCGCTGTATTCTGGATCATGTTCCTGTATAAGAAAGTTGAGGCGCATGGCGTTGACCGCACGAATGAGGTCGCGAGGATTCGCGGGTAAAGCATTAACACAGTCCTTTACGCTTGTGACAAGAACTTCGGGATCTTTAGCCTGTTCAGGATATGTTTCACTCGGTTGCTTTCCGAGAGTTCTTTGTAATATTGGAGTAATAACAAATACTGCAAAGATGAGCATCATTGCTGAATAAAGTAAAAATACTGAGAATTCTGGATTCCATAAGAACAAAACTGCATTTGAGTCAGTGGAGTCAGTTAGAGACTGATCCATTGAGAACCATAACAGTCCAATATATGTTAGCAGAACGATGAATGCAGCAGGGAGAAAATTTGTGGCGAAACGGTTTGTCGTAAGAACTTCCTGAATAGTTTTCCTAACCGAAGTAGATTGTTGTTGAGATTGTGGTACATGTTCCAGCTCACGAGCCAGCCCTTCTTTACCGTCGTGGCTTGCTTCCGGCACGGAGACGGCAAGGGTGACCATTTTCTTCAGGTATTGGCGGCTGAATTCATCGCTATTGTCGTCTTTGCCTAACCACCCCTTGTAATGACGGCTGATGCTTTGCAACACGTAGTCTCGGTCATAGCCCATAAGGAAAAATGCTTCTGTTTGGCCGCTCTCACCCGTCAATATCAGGTTGATGCTTTTGAGGACGTTGACCACCATCTCTGGTGGGCAACGGTCCAGGTCGTCAATGGCCACGAGGAGTTTTTTTCCTCCAGAGGCCTGCCTGAACAATTCGAATTCTTTGACAAATTGATTGATGAAGCCGGTTCGGGCGCTGACATCCCTTGCCGAAAAGAGCCGTTTAATCGGGAGGTGGAAGGGCTTGCTTTTATTCCATAAAAAGATGATTCCCGCCACAATGGCAAAAAGAGATGAGATAAGCCCCTGGTTTTTCACGGTGATGATGTTTGGGGTGTACTTGCCAGAGTTGTCGGTGATCATGTTTTCCACGTAGTTGGTAACGGCACCGGAATGAAAAAGAACGAGAAGCACGGCAAAGACCAAAAACCATTGGAGGAAGGAAAGGCTTTTCATGCGCACATAGGCCATGCGCAACCGGAACCAGAAGCCCTCCTTTCTGATAATGTGATCGCGGATGGAAGTCAGCAGAGCCGCTAAAATGGATTCTTCCTTGCCTTGGCGCCAGGCGTTGAACCATATGCAATGAAATCGTCCTGTCTGCTCAAGCTCGGAAGTGAGCAGCCGCATGAGCGAGGATTTTCCAGAGCCCCAAGGGCCGTTGAATGCAATGGAGAGGGGGGGCTTGGTGTCCGTGTTGTCCAAGAAGCGGCGGATGGAATCAGCCAGGGTGCGGAAACCCAGACGATCGTCACCGACCCCATCAATTGGCACTTCACGGTAAAACACGGACCAGTATTTCCCTTTGCGTGTATCTTCCGTGGGTTCGACAGGGGGATCGGTTTGTTGAGAGGAAAAGCGGCGATGTATCATGGTCTGAATAAAACCGTTAATGCCGCCAGCCATCAAATATATTATGTTGTAAATGAGTGGGTTGTATCTTTTGCTTTCATCAAAGCTGTCAGGCATAATTAGCATTTCAATATAAAAAAACAATGCCAATATACTTCCAGATGAAATAGTTTTTATTAGAGAAGATGGAATGCTTGGCTTATGAGTTGAGTTGAAGCTTAATATTCGGAATATAATTGTTGATCCAATCATATAAAACAGCACTAAAAGAAATAAAAAATATGTATGGTAATAGTATATGTGAGAAAAAAGCAAAAGAACATCTTTTGGCCCAATGCCAAGTATCCAATAGTATAATACCAAGAGGCACGCAAGTGAGCCTATTGCAATTTCCCACGTCGGCAGTAAGCTTACTCGTAGTATTTTAAAAAACTGAGAGCCAAGTGTGGGGCCCTTTGTTATTTCGTATGTATCTTGAGTTTCTGGCTCTTGTGAAAGAATCTGCTTGGTGCGGCGATATCCTTCCTTTTCCTGCTGAATCCGCAGCTCTTCCTTTTGCTCGCGTTCAATAGCTTCTCTTTCTTCAGCGCTGAATGATTCTTTACTCTTCATGATTTCGCCCCAGGGTCAAGGGTGGTTCATGATCGCCTAGCAAGTGCCGTGTAGCAAATGTATTCCCGCCACAATGCGCTATTGCCATGGCTGTGGCAATAGAGAAATAGAATTCCCTTTCAGAAGTTATTGCGAGTGCTTACCCAGGCAACTGAAACGAGAAGAGCGTTGGCCCGGCCAGGGCCAGGAGGTGTGCCGCTTTGTATACGGCGCAAAGGACAGGAATTGGTGGATATGGTGGTGGTCAGGGAATGGGGGTGAACTCAAGGCATTGGATGCCTCGCTCCGCAAACCACTGGTGCATGTGGAGAGAGGCCGAACTAATGCTTGTGCCCCTTTGGTCCATTGGGATGCTCATGGGGCGCGTCGCCTGCTTCGTGCACGTGCACGTGGGTGTGGGGCACGGCCGTGCTTTTGACCAGACGGCCCGTGTCCTTGTCCAGGGTCAGGGACTGTTCCGTGGTCTGGGCCAGGAAGTCCCAGTCATGGGAAATGATCACGTAGCCCAGGTCCAGTTCGTTCAGGGTCGCGATGAGCCTTTGGCGGGTCGGCGGGTCCAGGTCGTTGGTGGGTTCGTCCAGGAGCAAGGCCTTGGGCTGCATGGCCAGGATCGTGGCCAGGGCCACCAGCCGCTTTTCGCCACCGGATAGGCGATGGGTGATGCGGTCCGCAAATCCTTCCAGTCCCAGTTGTTCCAGAGTCTCCAGAGCCCGGTCTTTGGCCTGGGCAGGTTTGAGGCCCAGGTTGAGAGGGCCGAAGGCCACGTCTTCAAGCACCGTCGGGCTGAAGAGCTGGTCTTCCGCGT
>QZKZ01000207.1 GCA_004796465.1 Desulfovibrio sp. | reverse complement strand
GGAACGAACTGTTGTTCTTCATGGCAGCTCTTCTAGCGAACCCAGCCGACCGGATCAAGCAACACTGTTCAGATTCGACTTCGGTCCAGGCGAGGTCAAGGGGATGATCCCCTTGACCTCGCCTGGACCGAAGTCGAATCTGAACAGTGTTGCTTGATCCGGTCGGCTGGGTTCGCTAGAAGAGCTGCCATGAAGAACAACAGTTCGTTCCCCTCCCCGGACAACTGGCTGCCCCACCGCGTGTCGTACGGCGAGACCGACGCCATGGGTTGGGTGTATTACGGCAACTATTTCGAGCTCTTTGAGCGGGGCCGCGGTGAATACATCCGCACGCTCACCGGCATGAGCTACTTTGACGTGGAAGAGCGCGGCATCCTTTTGCCCGTGCGCGAGGCTTCCTGCCGCTACCGCGCCCCAGCCCGCTACGACGAACTGATCATGATCCGCACCGGCATCCAGGAATGGGGCCGGGCCTCCATGACCTTTGTGTATGAGGTCTACAACGAAACCAAAGAAAAAATGCTCGCCTCGGGCATGACCCAACACGCCTGCGTGAACCGCAACAGCAAACCCGTGCGCGTCCCGGAATGGCTGATAGAGGCGTTCGGCAACGTCAACGAATAACGTCGAAGGATAAAGTCAAAGGATAAAGTCTAAGGATAACGTCAACGGATCAAAGGCTAGAGTTAAGCGGGCTTCGCCCGGGACGGATAACGGCAACGTCGTGGGGCTCTGCCCCACACCCCGCAAGGGGATAATCCCCTTGACCTTGTTTGGGGAGGAGGCGGGTTGATAGTGTTGGATATGATCCAACCTATTCTGGACCGGCTGAAAGGGTTTCAGCCTCTACCCCATTTGGTCGATTATTGTTGGACATGCGACCTCCGAGACAACAATCGTTCACAAAAGGGGTCAAGGGCATCATGCCCTTGCGGGGTGTGGGGTTAGTGAATCTTAGGCCGCAAGGCCTTAGATTCAATTATGCCCTGGTGCAGAGCCCCACGACGTTCATCCTTTGCCTTTGACGTTGCCGTAACGGGCAAAGCCCGCCAAACACACGCCGTTATCCTTTGACGTTATCTTTTGACGTTTCCTGCCATGCACTACGACATTCACACTCATCTTTTTCCTCCTCAGATCGCGGCCAAGGCTTTGCGTCAGATTGAGGAGTATTATTCCCTGCGCATGGTAGGCAGTGGTTTAGCCGAGGACATGCTTGAACGCGCTGATGTGGCGGGGATTGACAGGGTGGTGGCTTTGGGCGCGGCCATTGGTCCGGCCCAGGTGGTTCCGGTGAACAATTGGGCCATTGCGTTGCAGCGCGGGGATGAGCGGATCCAAGCGTTTGGTTCGGTGCATCCGGGGTATGCCCAATGGGAGCAGGAGTTGGACCGGCTCAGGCAGGCTGGGATTCGCGGGCTGAAATTCCACTGCGAATTCCAGGGCTTTTCCATGGCTGATCCCGGGCTGCTGGAGATCGTGCGGGCGGCGAGTCCGGACTTTGTGCTGCTGTTCCATGTGGGCGACCGTTTGCCGCCGGAACAAAGCATGTCCTGCCCGCGCAAGCTGGCCGCGATCCTGGACGTTGTGCCTTCTGCGCGGATTATTGCCGCACACTTAGGTGGAAGATGGCATTGGGATTTGGCCCTGGAGTGTTTGGCTGGACGCGAGCTTTACATGGACACTTCCAGCACGGTGGACGCCATTGATCCCGAGCTGTTCCACGAGATTCTCAAACGCCATTCCCGTGAGAAGCTGCTGTTCGGCAGTGACTGGCCCCTCCGCGACCCCGTGGAGGACATCGCACTGCTGCAAAGCCGCATGGGCCTTACGGAATCGGAGATTCACGAACTGATGACCAATGCGGCCCGGCTCTTCGGGTGAATCAGCCTTTGCCGGCGGCTTCAGCCTTCCAGCTTGGCCCGTTCGGTCATGGAGATGCCGTCGAAGCCCCAGCCCGAGGGGTTCAACTCATCGATGATGCAGTAGTTGGCTGTGGCGTGATTGCCCAGGACCTCCTGCATCATGGCCTTGGTCCGGTGCAGCATGTCAGCCATTTCCCCGGCATTGGTCGTGCCCTTGGACACTTTGATGTTCACGAAGGAGACGCCGTCTTGCTCCGGGTCAATGGCCTTGCCGCCAATGGCCCAGGAACCCGGTTCAATGTCGTCGACCACCACGGTGGTGAGGGAGCGGTCGCGGTCCATGACCTCGACGATGAGATTGGTGAGCTTTTCGATGATTTGTTGTTTCTTGTCCGCGTCCACTTGGCCCTTGGCGAGTTTCACATTGACGAACGGCATGATTCCTCCTTGTGTTGGCGAGTGTTCACTTTGTACGCGTAGAACTTGGTATCCACCTTCATAATGGGAAAGGCCGAGGGGAGGTCGCTTTTTGCCACCTCCTGGAACCCATTCCTTTCATAAAACGCATGCGCCGCCAAGAACTTGGGCGTGGTTCCGAGGTAGATCGCGGTGAATTCCTTGCGCGCTGCCCAGGCAAGGAGCGCGTCTAGCAGCTTCTTGGCTGTTCCGGTTTCTTTGCCGCGGCACCTGGCGTTCACGAACATCTTTCGCAAGGCTCCGGTTCTGTTGCCGATATCCAGTAAGGCAATGGTTCCGACAACACGTGACTCCTGGAGGGCCACCCAAAAGTTGCCGTTCTTGACCTGATAGAATTCCGGGATGTCCTGCAGGTCGGGTTGGTCCTTGGCTGTTATGGGCAGATTGAACTCGTTTTGTTGGATGCCGACGATGAGGCGGACCACCTGGCCAACATGCTCTGGACGGAATGGCTCGATGAGAATTGTGGCGGGGGCTTGGGTATCCATTGATTCACCGGTCATTCCCGTCAGTCAGCGCGGGTATTCCCCGGGCAACCTTATTGAGCAGCAGGACAAGCTTTTCTTCCTCCTCGCTGGTGAGCCCGCTCATGAGTTCAAAAAGCCGCGACCAGTAATCGGGAAGCAGTGATTCCAGCAGGGTTTTCCCTGTTTGGGTCAAGAGCAGGTCCTGCTTCCTGCGGTCCGATGGGTGGCGGTCCCGGGCAATGTAGCCGTCCCTGACCAGGCCATCGATGAGCCCTGTCATGGTGGCCCGGGTCACCCCGATCTTTTGGGCCAGCACTGACGGCGACATGGCCTGTCCGGGCTGCCGGTTCATGACCACGAGGATAAGGAATCTTCCCTGGGACAGGCCGTACCGCTGCAACATC
>QZKZ01000351.1 GCA_004796465.1 Desulfovibrio sp. | reverse complement strand
TTTCTGAGTTGGCGCATCTTCCAGGGCCGTCCCAATCCCGTGGCCGCGTATTGCAAGGTCCCCCGTCCCCATTTGGCCGTGACCGCATCCATGGAGCGCATGAGCGCTTCCTGGCGCGGCGTGTCGCTGGGCGGCAAGTCCAGCAGGCTGAGTTGGCGGCCCCCGGCCCGTTCAATGCCCGTGAGCATGACCCCGGCCTTTTTGTAGATGTACCCGTCCTTGTAGATTCGGGCCAAGCACTCTTGGGCCGCAGCCATGAGTGTGGGCGTGTAGGCCGTGGCCACGGGCAATGGCAGGGAAAAGCTGTCCGCGTACTGGGGGGTCTTCTTGTGCGGGTTGGTCATGATGAAGACCATGACCGCCGAGGCCACGCTGTTTTGGGCCCGGAGCTTTTCCCCGACCCGCGAGGCGTAGGCGGCCACGGCCTCGTCCATTTCCGAACGCACCCTGACCGCGCGGCCGAATGAACGGGAGCAGAGGATAGCCTTCTTGGGCGGGGGCGCGTGTTCCAGGTCGATGCAGGATGTGCCGCGCAGCTCCAGTACCGTGTGCAGACCGCCCACGGTCATCTTGCGCCGCGCCCAGTCCCGATCCACGTCGCGCAGGGCGCGGGCCGTGAATATGCCGTGCCGCGCGAGCATGGCCGTGTACCGCCTGCCCACGCCCCACACGTCGCCCACCTCGACCTTGCCAAGGAGCCGGTCCATGGCCGGGGTTCCGAGCAGGGGGCAGAGGTCGAGCACGCCCCCTTGCTCGGGATGTTTTTTGGCGACACGGTTGGCAATCTTGGCC
Source organism: Desulfovibrio sp. (assembly GCA_004796465.1). Lineage (GTDB taxonomy): Bacteria > Desulfobacterota > Desulfovibrionia > Desulfovibrionales > Desulfovibrionaceae > MADRE1. The sequence continues at coordinate 4,201 of QZKZ01000351.1, read as the reverse complement.
AGGGTCTTGGTGGGACCGATCCCAATGGACACGGGCATGTTGGTCCACTGCTTGACCGTGTCCCGAATCTCCCGGCCCAACTCGTCCAGATTGCGGCCGAACATGTGGCCCAGGTCAAGAAAGGCCTCGTCGATTGAATAGATTTCCATGTCCGGGGTAAAGCGGGCCAGGGTGCGCATGACCCGGCCGGACATATCGCCGTAGAGCGCGTAATTGGACGAGAACACGTGGATCTTGTTGGCGCGGAAAAAGTCCTCGCGCTTGAACGCGGGTTCGCCCATTTTCACGCCAATGGCCTTGGCCTCGTTGGAGCGGGCAATGACGCAGCCGTCGTTGTTGGAGAGCACGACCACGGGTTCGCCCGTGAGGTGCGGGCAAAACACCCGCTCGCACGAGGCGTAGAAGTTGTTGCAGTCGGTAAGGGCAAAGACCCGCTGGGGTCCTGCCGGATCGGCAAAGTTAGTGGGCATACTCGTCCGCCCCAACGTCAGGCCCCGCACCCAGAGGCCGCCTGTCGCCGTCATAGTCCTCGACCAGGCCGTCAATGGTCCGGCCCTGGTCCACGGCCTCGGGCACGGCCGAGGCCAGGTGCAGGTTCGCGCCGGACGGATTCACGAACCAGGCCGGACTTGCGTGCTCAATGTTGTTGCCCACCGTGCCCGTGGCCCCGTCGCGGACCATGACCGCCTTGTTGCACAGGTTGTTGGCGATGAGCACGCCTTGGGTCGCGGGAAAGCGGTACTCAATGGCGTGGGGATAGCCGTGTTCCAGGATCACGGTGTTGTTGTAGACCTGGGCGCCTTGCGCGGACTCCAGGCTGATGCCCACGTCGCCGTTGCCCTGGAGCGCGGCGTGGTAGATCATGTTGTTGCGGATGATGCCGCCGTGGTGCGGGCGGTCGCCCAGGCCAAAGCCGATGCCCCGGTCGCAGTTGATGATTAGGTTGCCCTCGACCAGGGTGTTCCGGGCCCCGGACCAAAAATGCACGGCATGCTCCGCGATTTGATCATCAGGACTGCGGATTCCGGCGAACACGTTGTTGCGCACCACCCAATTGTGCCCGGCGTGGCAGTCAATGCCGCCGATGTAATACTGGGGGCCAATGCCCGCGGTGTACTCCAGGATGCAGTATTCCAGCGCGCCGTTGTCCGTGTGCTGGCCGGGCTGGTCCGGGTTGTAGGCGATCTTGACCATCTGCTCGCCCGTGTCGATGATGCGCAGGTTCACCAGCCGGGGCGACTGGGCGCTGGGTTGGGTCTGGAAGGCGTGCTGGCTCACGCGGCCCATGGTCAGGTCACGGACCACGATGTTGTCCCCGGCCACGTTGAAGATATGGGTCACGTCGCCCTGCATGCCGTGGCCCTCGATGACCACACTGTCGCGCTCGCCGCTTTGGCCGCGCACCACCAGGTTGTCCGCCTCGACCCAGAGCATGCGGTCCAGGGTGTAGGTTCCGTCCATGAGCACGATTTCCGTGTCCCCGCCGGAATTGGCTTGGTCCACTGCAGTGAGCAGTTCCTGGGCCGTGGACACGACCACGGCTTGGGCCGCCATGGGAGCGGCGAGAACAAGGGTTGCAACACAAAAAAACCACAGGCCGCGAATGGAAAACATGGAAATATCCTCCACTAAACCTTGTGAATGACGTAGGTAACCACGCCCCAGATTTCAAAGCTCTCTTCCTCGCCCACCTCGATGGGCGTGAACTCGGGGTTTTCCGGCACAAGGAAGAGACGCTCCGCTGTCTTGCGGATGCGTTTGACCGTGAGTTCGCCGTTAAGGGCCGCGATCACGATCTTGTTGTTCATGGGCTCCAGGGCCCGGTCCACCACCAGGATATCGCCCGAGCCGATGTGCGCGTCGCGCATGGAATCACCGTACACGCGCACGAAAAACGTGGCCTCGGGATGGGCAATGAGATGCTCGTTGAGGTCCAGGCTTTTGTCGATGAAGTCGTCGGCAGGGGAAGGGAAACCAGCCGACACCGTGGCCAGGTACAAGGGCAGCTTGAGGTCGTCGCCCTTGGTGTGGCCGAGGATCTCCAGTTTGATGCGGCTCATGGACGCCTCCTAGGCCTGCAGCCCCGCGATATATTGCGGGAACGAAAATTGCGGCGCGTGTTCCGGCTTGCACACACGCCCACAGCTATCTAGGATACCCGGGTGCACGCGAAATCTCAAGACAAGACTCTGAAAACATCGGCCAGCCCCATAAGCGGCCTGGGCCGGATACTCATGCGCCTTGATCCCCGGTTGAAGATCCTGCTGGCCGTGGCTCTCGGTGTTTTGGCCTGGCGGGCCGGGCCCATCGGTCTCGCGGCTTTCGCCTTCATCGTGGGTGTGGCGGCCTTGGCTGTGGGCGCGTTGTTGCCCCAAGGCCTGCGTATCCTGCGCAGTGGATTCCTGTTCGTGGCCGTGTGGACCCTGCTGGTTTTCCTTCTGGGGCTCCGGTCTCCGGAAGGCGTGTGGGAAGCCGCGCCAGAGGCGGCGCAAGCTGCCGTACTTTCTGGTGCGCGGCTCTGCACCATGCTGCTTATCGGACTGAGTCTTGCTTTGTCCGCTTCGGCCCGGCAGTTGGGCCTGGCTTTAAGCTGGGCGCTGCGCCCTGTTCTGGGCAGCCGGGCGTGGCAAGTGGCGCTGTCCATGGCCCTGATGGTGCACTTCCTGCCCCTGGCCTGGCAGACCCTGGCCCAAGTTCGCAGCGCCATGCGCTTGCGCCGGGTGGGCGGCCCGCCCTGGAGCCGCATGGCCTTGCTGGCCAAGGCCGGGCTCAGAGTCATGGGCCAGCGCACTTGGTCCCAGGCCGTGGCTGTTACTTCGCGCGGCTTGGACCGGCCCGGGGCCTGGCAGCCATGTTTTGATTCCTCGCCGCTTGAGTGGCTGGCCGGGCTGGGCGTGATTCTGGCCGGGATTGGATTGTCTCTGGTCTAACCACAAAGAGAGCGGCTGCTCGGTGAAGCAGCCGCTCACGGCAAAAGCAAAAAGGGTGGAGGCGCTTTTTGCTGGGAAGGCAGTATATGTTGTCTGGGAGCTATTTGCCCAGTTTGCTGTCCCACTGAAAGTCGCGCTTGGTCACGATGTCTTCCATGTTCTGCAGCCGCCTGTCCAAGGTGTCGAACTTGCGCTTGAGCCGGGACAAGGCGGATTTGCGCGAGGAGCCCGCATAGGAGTCGTAGAACTCCTGCTCCTGTTCGTCGTCAATGGGCAACACGGGCTCGAACTTCATGATCACCGCGGCCAGGAGATACAGGGCCGCGACCACCCAAAAACCCGTGGCGATCCACAACACCACCACCATAAGCCTGATGAACATCACGGGAAATTCCAGGTAGTCGGCCAGTCCCCGGCACACGCCCATGATCAGTCCTTGGCGGGAGCGGTAGGGCCCCCGGCGCGAGCCGTCGGTATTGCGGCGGGAACCGCGCCCTGAACCGCCCATAAATCCTCTTCCCGGCCCGCAGCCGCCTTCATTGAAGCGGCTGGAATGTCCCCGCATGGGGCCGCAACGTGCTCTCATTGATTTCCTTCCTTTTCCCGGCCGCGTTCAGCTCCGGCGTCGTCGGCTGTTCCACGTTTATCCCCCCGCTCCAGAAGCAGGGTTTCCAGGGCGTCTACCCGTTGTTCCAATCGTGACAAGCCGCGATACATCTCCTGGATCATCTTGGCTTCTTCCATGAGTTCCTCTTTGCCTACTCGCGGTTTGGGAGAACCGCCCGACAGCACCTTGACAATGAGGGCGATGACAATGCCCACAAGAACCAGGCCGGTGACCACAATCGCGAAGATGATTTCGAGGATGACCATACTGCTTCCTTAGCCTTGGGGTGGGTTCATGGCAACCTAGGGTTGTTGTTCGTGTCCTGGGCCGCCTGCCACCTGTTTTCCTGACTCGGCCTTGTCCGCACCGCCCTTGAATGTCTCCAATCTCTGGGACACATCTTCCTCGCTTTCGAACTGGAAGACCATGGCGGTTCCCACAATCACCAGGCCGGTGACCGATATGGCGACAATGATTTCAAGGATACCCATGATGCTTCCTTAACCTTGGGTTGAATCCTAAGCGAGTCCTATGCGAATCCAAGGCAATGCGGGGCCGCCGTTCGCGGCCCGGGCCGTTTCGCTGTCTACTTTCCGGGTTCCACCTTGCTCTTGTCCGCAGCCCTGTCGGTCTTGGGCTTGCCCTTGCCCTTCAGGCTTTCCAG
>QZKZ01000298.1 GCA_004796465.1 Desulfovibrio sp. | reverse complement strand
GCCCCGTACAGTGCCGTGGGAGTAGCACATGGTGCCGGTCATGGTCAGTTGGCGGAACCAGAGGCTGGACACGTCCACCTTGTTGATGGCGTTGGCCGTGCCGACCATGACGTAGCGGCCCTTGCCGCGCAAGGCCAAGAGGCCTTCCTGCAGGGTGCGCGAACCGCCCGCGCAGTCGTAGAAGAGATCGGCCCCGCCTTCCATGTTGCCCCCGCCCAAGGAGGTCTTCAAATATTTTGCGCCCAGGGCCTGGGCCAGGGATTTGCGGCTCGCCGAGGCCACGATGTGGTCCGCGCCCCCGGCCTTGGCCAGCTCTTGCTGGAATCCGTGCCGGGCCACGGCAATGAGTTTGCCGCCAAAGCCCAAGGCCCGCAAACAGCGGATGAGATGTTGGCCGATGATGCCCGCGCCCAGCACCACCACCGTGTCATCATCCCCGGGAAAGTTGTCCAGCACGGGCTGCAGGGCCGAGGCCAGGGAATCCGCGAGTACGGCGACTTCGTCCGGAACCGAGTCCGGCACCTTATGCAGCCGCTCGGGGTGGGCGAACATGTATTCGGCCATGCCGCCGCCCACGCTGGCGTTGTAGCCCAGCACCGGGCCGGGCGCGATGGGGCCGGTGAGGAAATTTTCGCAGATGTTGTAGTCGCCGCGCTTGCAGTGAGCGCAGGGCTCGCAGCCGCGCACCGCGCAGGAAAGCACCGGCTCCACCACCACCCGTTCGCCGGGTTGGAAGCCCGAGCCGTCCGGCGCTTCGGCCACCTCGGCGATGATTTCGTGGCCAATGGTGGCGGGAAAGGAACCGTAGGGCTCGAGCAGCATGGATTCGGCCCCGCGCAGCAAACTGAGGTCCGAACCGCAGATGCCGCACATCTTGACCCTGAGCGTGACCCAGCCCTTGGCCCAGTCCTCGTCCGGCAAGGAAAACTCCACGTCCCTGAGGTTGAGCGGGGCCACGGAAGGGAAAAAGGATTTGCGCCTGAGCTTGGCCAAGAGCATGCACATGAGGTAGCGGGGCACGCTGTGATGATAAACAAGAGCCTGCATGGGAATTCCTCGGGTGTGATGGTGATCGGAGCCGCCCCAAGGGGCGGTATCGCGGCCCCTTGTTATTGCATTGGATATCGGTATACTGGCTGTGTTGACGGACAAACCAACGGCTGGACAACGCGGTGTGTTGCAGTCGAACCGGTCTCCGGGGGCATGGCGGAGTGTGGCGTTCCGGGAATTCCCTGTCAAGGAAAACCCTTGACTCTTCCCGGCGTTGCGCGGTAGCCGACGAGCCGCCGGGTTTTTTTACCCCGAGCGCGCTGAAACACACAACGGAGTCATTGTTCATGGGCAAACGCAGTAAGATTTCCTTCAGCGCCATCCGGCGCAATGTTGGCCTCGGCATTCGCTATCCCTGGATCGCTTCCAAACTGGCCAGGCTGCAAAGCCAGAAGTGGTTTTTGGAAAAACGCTATCCTTCCCTGTGGCATGGCAAGGCCGGGACCATCAAGCAGGTCTCCATCCGCATCACCGACATCTGCAACCTGCGCTGTATCATGTGCGGCCAGTGGGGCGAAACCGGCTTTCTGCACGACGCGGACCTCAAGGAACTCAAAAAGCAAGAGGTCCCGGTTCAGCGCTACATCGAATGTTTCGAGGACTTGGTGGCACAGGGCCACAAGCCCGTGGTCTACCTCTGGGGCGGCGAGCCCACCTTGTACGACGGTTGGCTGGAACTGCTCCAGGCCACCACGGCCATGAAGCTGCCCGCGACCATCGCCACAAACGGCACGCGCATCGCCCAATACGCCGAGGAACTCGTGGACATGCCCATGTTCCTGCTCCAGGTGTCAGTGGACGGCCACAACGAGGAACTGCACAACCGGATCCGCAGGGGCGTTGGCTCCACCAACAGCTTCCGTTCCATCCAGGAAGGCCTCGATAAAATCATCGAAGTCCGCAAGCAGCGCAAGGCCGACATGCCCATGATCACCACTTTGAGTACCATCTCCCGGGACAACGCCTCCCACTTGGTGGACATCTACGAGACCTACCGCAACAAAGCAGACCTCTGCGTATTCTATCCGGCCTGGTGGATCGACGAGCAGAGCGCGGACGCCCACACCAAGGACTTTGAGCGCCGTTTTGGCTTTGAGCCCACCTTGCACCGGGGCTGGGTCGGCGGCTGGACCCCGGACGACTACAAGGCCCTCAACGAGCAGCTCTTGGAACTCAAGGCCCGCTCCAAGGAAAAGGGATCTCCGGCAGTGATCATCTTGCCGGACATCGCGGGCATGGACAATCTCAAGTCCTATTACACGGACCACAGCGCCACCTTTGGCTATGACCGGTGCATCTCCATCTTCCAGAACGTGGAGATCGATTCCAACGGGGACCTTTCGCCGTGCCGCGACTACCATGACTATGTGGTGGGCAACATCAAGGACAAAACCATCACGGAACTGTGGAACTCGGACAAGTACCGGGCCTTCCGCAAAAGCTTGGTCACCGACGGACTCATGCCTGCGTGCACCCGTTGTTGCGGGCTCATGGGCTATTAGGGGAACGAGGAAAGCATGACAGCAGCACGTCGTCGAGAAGTACGTGAAGAGGGTCCGGCCAAGGTAGTGTTCCTGCTCCAGGATCTGGCCTTTGGCGGCACCCAGCGCCAGGCCCTGGAATTGGCCCGGCGGCTTGATCCCGAGAAGTTCGAGGTCCAGATATGGACCCTCAAGGGCAGCGACGATTTCACGCCCCTTGCCGAGGAATGGGGTCTCACGGTCCAGAAGCTGGGCAAGCGTTTCATCAACCCGGTCAATCTCTTCCGCTTGTGGCGGCGTCTCAAGGCTGAAGCGCCTGATCTGCTCGTTTTGTTCACGGTAGTGCCCAATATCTGGGGCCGGGTGTTCGGCAGGTTGACCAAGGTGCCGGTAATCGTGGCCAATACCCGTCAAAGCGGCAACCCCAAGCGGCAGCACGAAAAGCTGCTCAAGCGCTTCGCCGATCACATGATCTGCAATGCCGAGTCCCTCAAATCCCTTGTTGTGGATGATTTCGGCTGGGACCCGGACAAGGTGAGCGTGATCCACAACGGCGTGGACCTTGAAAACTTTACTCCGCCCGAGCAAGAGCGGCCAGAGGACCGGCAGGTCGTGGTCCAGCCCGCGCGTCTGGTCGAGGACAAGGACCACAAGACACTGCTCAAGGCTTTTGCCCGGGTCCTGGAGCGCCATGGCCGGGCCGAGCTGTGGATCGTGGGCAACGGCCCCCGCCGCGACGCCATCCGCAAATACATCCGCAAGAATATGCCCGAGGACAGGGTCAAGCTCATGCCCGCCCAACTCGACATGGCCGCCCTCCTGCACCAGGCCGATGTCCTGGCCCTGTCCACGCACCGCGAAGGGTTTCCCAACGTGGTGGCCGAGGCCATGGCCTCGGGCTTGCCCGTGGTGGCCACGGACGTGGACGGTTTGGCCGAACTGGTGGAGGACGAGGCCACGGGCCTGCTCATTCCGCCTCGCAACGAGCGTTTTTCGCGGCCGGTCTCAACCGCCTCCTGTCCAACCCCGAGGAGCGGGCCGCGTTCGGCAAGGCTGGCCGCGAGCGCGTGGCGGGCAACTTCTCCTTCAGCCGTATGACCCAGAGCCACCAAGACCTGTTCACAGCCCTGCTTGGCGGGGAATAGCCGGCCTTTCCCCTTGCCATGGCGCGCATCTTCTACGGAGTCATGGGCGATTCCCGGGGGCACTTGAGCCGCTCCCAGGCCGTGGCCCAGCACATGCCGGAGCACGAATACCTGTTCGCGGGCGGGGGCACGGTGCCTGAACTGCGCGAACAAGGATTCGCCGTATTGGATTTGCCCATGGTGCACACGGTGCTCAGGGACAACAAGGTGGACGTGTGGGCCACCATCAAGAATTCGGGACGGGTCTTTCTCAATAAGAAAAAGATCGTGGGTGAGCTGGCCGAGAAAATCGAGGCCTTTGACCCCGACCTCATCCTTTGCGATTACGAGTACTTCACGCCCCTGGCCGCGCGCAAACTGGGACGGCCCTGCGTCAGCCTGGACCACCAGCACGTCCTGACCCACACCCGCTATGAGTATCCCCCGGGCGAGCGCTTCAACCGGTTCACCACTTGCGCCATTATCCGCCGCTTGTTCACCAAGTGCGACCGCTACCTGGTCAGCTCCTTTTTTGCGCCGCCGTCCATCCAGGACAACGTGGAGGTGCTGCCGCCGGTCCTGCGCAAGGTGGTTTTCGCCCATGTGCCGAGCCAGGGCGAGCATGTTCTGGTATATGTGCGGGGCGGGTCCCTGGAGTGGACCCGGGACATGTGCGAGCAGTTGGGTCGGCCCTGCATTGTCTACGGCTTCGGCGACCGGCCGGGCCAAGGCGACATCACCTTTCGCGCCAACTCCAAGCACGGCTTTTTAGCGGACTTGTCCTCGGCGACGTATGTGATCTCCAACGCGGGCCACTCCTTGCTCAGCGAATCCCTGTTCTTTGGCAAACCCGTGTTCTGCTTTCCCACCAAGATGTTCTACGAGCAGTATCTCAACGCCTGGTTCCTGGCCAAGGAGGGCTTGGGCGCGTTCGCGAACCACGGCACGGACGCCGGACCGCTCAAGCGTTTCGAGGAAAGGTTGGGAGACTATCGCGCGGCTGTTCAGGCGCGTGATTTCATGGGCAACGATGTGATCGCTGCCCGTATTACAGAGTTGCTGCGGCAGGAAAGCTGATCAGCCAAGGGGGTTGATCATGCTTGATTGTTGTTCTCTTCTTGCTGTTTGGCGGCCAATCCCAGAATCTGCCTGGCCCAGGACGAGGCGCGCAAATACTCCACCGCGCAGATTTCCGGCCGGAGTTGCTTTTCCGCCATGAACTCGTCCACGCCTTGCCAGTCCCCGGATTCCACGGATTGGAGCAAAAGCAGCCAGCGATAGGCCGGATTGTTGTTGTCCCCACACAGGGCGGCCTTGATCTCGTCCTCCAGATCCATTTTGTCCAGCACTTCGGCCATTTCCTGGCCCAGCAGGGCGTCCAGCTTGGAGAACAGACCCAGCAGGAACATGGTGTCCGTGGAATAGACCAGGGACGAGGCCCGGCAACCGATCTGTTCCAAAAAGCGGGCGCGTTGCAGGGAGAGGTAGGTCAGTTCCTCGCCCTTGGGTGTCATGTCCATGTCGGACATGACCACAACCATGGACCATTGGCGAAAGGGGCCCAAGCCCAGCAAGGTCACGGCCTGGGAAATGGACTGGATCTTGGTGCGGAAGGAAAAGGCGCTGGAGTTGATGAACTGCAGCAACCGGTAACTCAGGGACACGTCCCGGGAAATGATCTGGGCCAGTTCGTCGAATTCCACTTCGGGCTTGGACAACGCGCCCAAAAGCTGGACCTTGGCCACCATGGTCGCGGATATCTTGCGGCCCGGAACGATTTCCGGGCGGCAGAAGTAAAACCCTTGGAACAGGGTGAAGCCCAAGGAGCGGGCAATGGCGAGGGTATCCCTATCCTCGATCTTTTCCGCGAGCAGGGTGGCGCTGTATTTCTTGAGTCCGCTGGCCACTTTCATCAGTTCGCTCTTGCTCATGCCCAGGACTTCGACCTTGATGATGTCCACCATGCTCAGTAGGGGCTTGAGCTCTTCCTGGCCCGTGAAGTCGTCCAGGGCCAGGAGGTAGCCCGCGTCCTTGAGGCGCTTGCACGCGGCGAGAATTTCCTCGCTGGGGATCACGTCCTCCAGGATCTCCACCACACAACGGTCCTTGGGCAAGGCCAGGGCCGTGTCGTCCAGAAGCAGCCGGGCCGGAAAATTGATAAGCGCGCGCTTTTCCGGCGGTGTGCCGCCCATGGCCAGGGTGAAGCCGTCGGCAATGACCTTGGAAGTGGCCAAGTCGTTGTCCGCTACCTGGGCAACTCCGGTGTCGCCGCTGTGGCGGAACAAGAGTTCATAGCCCCAGACATCGTTGTCAGTGTCGTAAATGGGTTGGCGAGCCACGAAAATGGGATCGTAGGTGGTGTCTTCAGTGCAGGTGTCGGGCATGGGGTGTCTCCTGGTCGCTCTGGCGCTGATAGATAGAGAGTATCGATCGGCGCATTCCCCTGTATTGTTTGATAATGAGATGGGGCAATTTACGTAATGACCGCAGCAAAGGCAATGGAAAACCTAGGACCAGGCGGTGTCAGGCCCGGTTTGTCAGGTATACGCCCGTGATGACCATGGCTCCGCCCGCGAGCAGGGAGAGGTGCACTTCCTCGCCAAGGAGCATGGCGGACAGCGCCAGGGCGAACACGGGCACCAAGTTAATGAAGATGCCGGCCCGGGAAGGCCCCAGGGACTGAATGGCGCGGTAGTACCACAAATAGGCCAGGCCCGTGGCCAACACGCCCAGATAGGCCACACAGAACCAATCGATGAAACGGGCCTCAAGGATTTCTTCAGCCATACCCGAGGCCAGGGCCGGAGGCAGGACCAACAGCGAGCCGAACACGCAGGACCAAGTCACCGCGCACAAGGGATTAATGGAGCGCATCACGGAGCGTCCGCCCAGGGAGTAGGCGGTCCAGCTCACCACGCAGCCCAGGATGTACAGGTCTCCGGCCTTGATTCCGCCCGTGAGCAGGGCCAGGGGATTGCCGTCGCCGATGACCACGGCCACCCCTGCCAGGGCCAGGAGCGTGCTGAACACCCGCAGTTTGCTGAAGCGTTCCTTGTAGAGCAGGGCCGAGGCTGCGGCGATGCAAGCCGGGATGCAAGCCACGATGAGCGCGGCCCTGCCCGCTGGCGTGGTCTGGAGCCCCGTGAAAAAGAACCAGCTGTAAAGGAATATGCCGGTGCCGCCCAAGAAGAGGAGCGGCAGGACCTGTTGGCGCTTGATGGAGGGAAACGAGCCTTGGATCGTGCGGCACATGAGCAGCAGGAACAGGGACGCCAGGAAAAAGCGCAGAAACGCGGCAGGCATGGGCGAGAAGGTATGCACCAGGACCCGTCCCGCGATCCAGGTGCCGCCCCACAGGAACATGCTCAACACGAGTTGGAAATACAACAGGGACTTCTTCGAGAGCATGGACTCCACCTGCGGACAGCCAAGGGGTGTGGTTCAGGCTATGGCCGGAGAATGGCTCTTGAGCCACAACTGCAGGACCAGCAGCGCCCACAGCTCCTCGCGGTGGTCGGCCTTGCCCGATTCATGCTCGATGAGCATGCGGGCCACGTACTTCGGCTGGAACAGCCCCTGGCGCTTGAGGGCGTCTTCACCCAATAATTCGTGCATCAAGGGTTTGAGCTGGTCCTTGAGCCAGGCTGCCACCGGAATGAGGAAGCCGCGCTTTTTCCGGTTCACGATGCCGTCCGGAAACAGGTCGGCCACAGCTTGTTTGAAGATGTACTTGTGAGTGGAGCCCTTGAGCTTGAGCCGGGCGGGCAGGGCGAATGCGAACTCCACCAGGTCCCGGTCGAGCAAGGGGGCGCGCACTTCCAGGGAGTGCATCATGGAGCAGCGGTCCACCTTCACCAGGATGTAGTCCAGCATGTACTGCTTGAAGAACAGGTAGAATACCCTGTCGAGGGGGTTCTTGGCCGGAAAGGCGTCCCATAGGGCGCGGGTTTCCGCGTAAAAGGCGTCGCGGTCGTTCAGGGCCTGGGGCGGGGCCTGCCACAAGTCGAGCTGTTTTTCCCGGGCCACGGCTTCCAGGAGTTTTTGCACGCAGAGCCAGGTGGGCGCGGTGACCGCTCCGTGCAGCCGGTCCGCCACATGGCGGGGGCTCACGTAGCCAGTGGACGCGGGCAGGATGCGCTTGGCCAGGGCCAGGGTCCCCGAAGACACGGGGCCGAGCTTTTTCAGGCGCTGCAGGAATTTGAAACCGAGGTAATGCTGGTAGCCCGCGAACAATTCGTCGCCCCCGTCCCCGGACAGGGCCACGGTCACCTTTTTCCGGGTGATGCCCGAAAGCAGGTAGGTCGGCACGATGGAGGGGTCGGCCATGGGCTCGTCCTGCCTGGCCACGATCTCGGGCAGCAGGGAGCCCGTTGACAGGGCGGACAGGGTCTCCTCGTAATGGTCGGTTGCGTATTTTTCCGCCACCAGCCGGGCAAAGGGCGATTCGTCGTAGCTGGGCTCGGAAAAGCCGATGGAAAACGTTTTCACGGGTTCGGAACAGGCCTTTGCCATCAAGGCCACGATGGCCGAGGAGTCGATGCCCCCGGACAGGAACGCGCCCAGGGGCACGTCGCTGATCAAACGGCGGGTGGACGCCGTGGCGCACAGCTCGCGGATTTTGTCCGCGCACTGAGCCTCGTCCATGCCTTGCAGCCGAGATTCGGGCAAGGGCAGGTCCCAGAAGGCGCGGGTCGAAATATCCCCTTCCTTGAAGCGCAGGAAATGCCCGGGTTTGAGCTTGTACACGCCCTGGTAGATGGTCTGGGGCGTGGGCACGAACTTGTGCGCCAGGAAGCGGGCCATGGCTTCGCGGTCCGCGCGCAGCTCCAGGAAAGGCAGTTGGGCCAGGGCGGTCAGCTCCGAGGCAAAGGCGAACACCCCGTTTTTCAGGGTGTAATAGAAGGGCTTTTTACCTGCCCGGTCCCGGGCCGCGAACAGGGTCTGCTCCTGCTTGTCCCAGATGGCCAGGGCGAACATGCCCTCGAAGTCCTGCAAACAGTCCGCGCCCTTTTCCAGGTAAGCGTGCAGGATCACTTCCGTGTCCGATCGGGTGCTGAAGCTGTGGCCCTTGGCTTCGAGTTGTTCCCTGATCTCGAGGAAATTGTAGATTTCGCCGTTGAACGTGATGGCTAGCCTACCCGTGGGGTCGAACATGGGCTGCTGCCCATCGCTCAGGTCGATGATGGACAGCCGGGTGTGGCCCAGGGCCACGGCCGGGGTGGAGGAAGTATCAAGCCAGTGCCCGGTTTCGTCCGGGCCGCGATGGGCCAGGACCTTGGTCATGGCTTCAACGAAGCGGCGTTGCCCTTCAGGGGGCAGGGGAGAGTTGAGAAAACCGGCGATGCCGCACATGGTTATTGCTCTCTGGAGGAGCCGGCCTGGGCCGTCCCTTGGGTTTCGCCCTTGGCGTGGCGCGAAAACAGGTTGAGAAAGGTTTCACAGTTCTTTTTGCGGTCAAAGAGGTCCAGAACCAGGTCTTGGCCACGTTTGGCCATGGCCCGGGCCTGGTCCGGATCTCCCAGGACCTCTGCCATGGCCTGGGCCAGGGCTTGCGGGTCCCGCTCCTTAATGAGGCGGCCCGTGTCCTGGTCGCGCACCACCTCGCTGATTCCGGCCACGTCCGTGGCGACCACGGGCAGGGCGTGGACCATGGCCTCCATGATCACGTTGGGGATGCCGTCCCTGTCGCCGGTAGGATCGACCACGGACGGCGCCACGAACAGGTCGTGGCCGCACATGGCTTGCCCCACCTTGTCATGGGACAGGAATCCCGGCCACTGGATGCGCTCCATGAGGCCCAAGCGCTTGGCCTGGCTGCGCAAACGTGCTTCCCAAGGTCCGGAACCGGCCATGGTCAGGGTGAAGTCCACCCCCAGGTCTTCAAGAACCTTGCAGGCGTCGAGCAGCACGTCAAAACCCTTGGTGCGCACGAAGCGGGCCAGGGCCAAAATCCTGAAGGGCGGGGTCAGGGGCAAGGGAGCGTCGTGTTCCCTGGTCAGGGTGATGGCGTTGTAGATCAGGGTGACCTTGTCCTTGTCCGCCTGGTCCTGGGCAAAATCGCGGATGTAGCCCACATTGGCCCGGTTGTTCACGCGGATGAACGTGGCTTGGGCCACCTTGTCCTTGAGCGCGCCTTCGGGTGGGTGGATGTCTCCGGCCCGGGCCGCGAAGCTGAAAGGCGCGCCCATGAGCTTGGAGGCCACCAAGGCGGCGGTGCAAGGGCCGCCCGCCCAAGGCGAGTGGATGTGCTGGATGCCCAGTTCCTCGAAACGCCGGGCCAGGGTAAAGCCGCACAGAAAGGCCCAGAGGTTCTCGCCCGTGCGTTCAAGATTGCCCCAGCGAAACAGCGGCAGGGTCTTCCACAGCTCCTTCCACACGGGTTTGTTGCGTTTTCGCCAATACCAGACATCCCGGGGCCACTTGAACAGGTGCTTCAGGCCCAGGCGCTGGACCCGGGGAGAGAATGCCGCCATTTCCCGGGACAAGTGCTTTTTGAGCGGACCGTACAGGGCGAAAGTGTGCACGGGCAGGCCCATGGCTTTCATTTCCATGACCTCGCGGAAAATAAAGGTCTCCGAGGGCTTGGGGAACCAGAGGGAAATGTACGCGGTGCGGGGCTGGGCCATGTTTTCTCCAAAAGGCGTGGGCAAGGACTGGGGTCTTACCCTAAAGCGCGGGCCAAGCCAAGGGGAGACATGGGCGGGGCCGCACATGAGCAGGAGGCGGGGCTGCCACCCCCCCCTTTCCAGGCGTGGAATTTGCCATTGTTGCCTTGTTCGAGTATAAAGCCATCTTTTCACTGAGTTAATCATGTATATCTCCTTAAACTACCACCCATACCACACAATGAGGATTGCGTCATGGTCATAAGAGAACTGACGCCGGAAAAATATTACCGTTTGCCGTGGAATCTGGCGGACAACGCCATTACATGGCTGGAGCCCACCACCAAATGCAATTTGTATTGCGAGGGTTGCTACCGAGAGAACGATCCAGGCGGACACCGTCCCCTAGACGACGTCAAGGAAGAGCTGCTGGCCGTCAAGAAGTTGCGCAAAACTGACGGCATCTCCATTGCGGGCGGCGAACCCCTGATCTACCCTGACATCGTGGAGCTGGTGCGCTTCGTCAAGGAGCAGGGCTGGAAGCCGATCATCAACTCCAACGGCCACGCCTTGACGCCTGAACTGGTCCGCGACCTCAAGGACGCTGGACTCATCGGATTCACCATGCACGTGGACTCACACCAGCGGCGGCCCGGCTGGACCGGCAAAAACGAGCTGGAACTCAACGAACTGCGCGAAAGCCTGTCCCAAATGATCCACAAGGAAGGCAAAGGCAAGATCGCTTGCGCCTTCAACGCCACCATCTACCGGGACACCTTGGACGACATCCCCATGCTCACCCGCTGGGCGCACGAAAACATCAAGTACGTGCATACCATGGTCTACATCCTGTTCCGCTGCGCCCAAGGCATGGACAAGTTCGTCCCCATGGCCAAGGGCCAGCCCATAGACGCGCGCCAGCTCATGTATTCCGACGACAAGTGGGAAGGATCCAAGGACATCCTGGCCCAGGAAATCGCGGACAAGATCCGCGAAGACTACCCGGATTACGAGCCCTGCGGCTATTTGAACGGCACTGAGGATTCCCGCTCCATGAAGTGGCTCCTGGGGCTGCGCGTGGGGTACAAGGACAAGATCCTGGGCTACATGGACGCCAAGTACATCGAGTTCATCCAGTCCGCGCACCACTATCTTTTCGGCACCTACCTCGCCTATTCCCGGCCCGGGCTCATGCGCAACCTGCAGTATCTCATGCCGCTCATGCTCTTCAACAAGAGTTGGCGGAAAATTTTTTGGAGGGTGGCCTTTAATCCCTTGCGTTGGTTCCGGTCCCTGCGTATGCAGTCCCAGATGATCATCCAGCCCTGCGACGTGTTTGAGGACGGCCGACAGTCCATGTGCGACGGCTGCCCGGACGCCATCTACTACAAGGGCCGTTTGGTCTGGTCCTGCCGTGTGGACGAACTGGAAAAGTTCGGCGCCTTTATCGAAGCATGCCCCTCCTCGGAATTCAAGGGCGAGGCCCCGGCCAAGGCCGGCATGGCCGATTTTCGGGAAAGCGCTGAAAACAAGGAAGCCCTGGAAGAAGTGAATTAACGACCGTAACTCCCCCCTGGTAACTTGGGCCCGCACCCCGGTGCGGGCCTTTGTGTATCCGGCGAGGTCCGCCCCACCTCTAACTTGGACATTACTACATGATTGCTTTTGGATATGTATTGCTTGCGTTGCTCTTTGCCCATGTGGGCTTTCAGGCCACTGCCTACGCCAAGGGGAGCGGGAATGTGCGGAGTTCTTTTCCCCAGGCCATGGCCGCCACCGAGTCGCCGGTCAATGAGTTTGGCGGCACCCCGCCCCGCGCGGCCATGATCGTGCCGCTCACCGGCGATGCTCCGGGCATGCGCGAGGCGCTCAAGAGTTTGCTCGACCAAGACTACCCCAACCTGGAAGCCTGGTTCGTGACCAAGGACGAAGCTGATCCCGCCACCCCCCTCATTCGCGAGTTGATCCAGGAATACGGCCATGCCCGGCATATCTTGAGCGGCCCGGCCCAGACTTGCGGCCAAAAGAACCACGCCTTGCTGACCGTGGTCCAGGCCATTGGCGACACGGCCGATATCCTGGTGTTTTGCGACTCCACGCATATTGCCCACCCGTCGCTTGTCCGCGACCTGCTGCGTCCGATCATCAACGGCGAAACCGTGCTCACCAGCGGCTACCATCGCATCGTTCCCCAGGACACCTCCTTGGGCACCTTGGGCATGTTGCTCTCCACCCAAACCATTCACCTGCTGCAAGGCTTTAAATCCCTGAACCAGCCTTGGGGCGGGGCTATGGCCGTGAGCCGGAAAACGTTCGAGGAGTACGATGTAGCTGGCGTGTGGTCCACGAACATTGTGGATGATTTTTCCATGGGCCCCCATCTGCTGACCAAGGGTATCCGCTGCACGGGCGTGTCGCGGGCCTGCCTGACCACCCCGCTCAAGGGCAAGTCCATTGGGGCGTGGTCCGACTGGTGGATGCGGCAAATCTACTACCTGAAGTTCTGCATGCCCTTGACCTGGGTAGCGGTGTCCGGCCTGTACATCTTGTTCATTGCGCCCGTGCTGTTCGCGCCCCTGCTTTTGCTGGGCTGGGCCTTGGGCTGGTGGGGACTGCTGCCGGGCCTGGGCGGCGCGGCGTATTATTTGGTCTTATTAGGGTTGGCCCTGTGGTGCCGATCCCTGGTGGCCGAGCGCATTCCATTGCTGCCGTGGCTCAAGGGCTATCTCGCCTACTTTCCCGTTTCCTCGGTGAGTTACTTCCGGACTTGGTTCTCCAGCACCATGGGCTGGCGCGGCATCAAATACCGCGTGGGTTGGGGCGGCAGGGTCAAGGAAATCATCCGCGAGAGCTGATTCGCGGCTCGCGCTCCCCAATCCTTTCAGGGAACGGTCCGGGTTCTTGCACTAACGGCCTTTCCAAGCACTCCGCCTCCATGAATTATTATGAGGGCGTCCAGGTGTCTCAGGCGCTGAGGTGATAGGGGAGCGACAAGATTTGTGCTACGCGGTTTTGGCGTCGGCAGGGTTTTTCATGGCCATTTTCCAGCGCCAGGCCAGCACGCAGATGGGGATCAGGGCCAGGACCTCGCCCACCTCGCGCAAGACATAGGCCGTACCGAGCCAGTACAGGGCCGCGCCCAGGCCGCAGGCCAAGAATGCCTGGCCCAGGGTGGCCAAGGGAAAGATGGTGATCCGGTACTGGCAGTAGGTCACGGTGAGCGAGGCCACGAAAAGCTTGGTCAGCACAATGGCCATGACCGTGCCCCGAAGCGGGTCGTCGGGGATGAGGGTCAGGCACAGGGCCACGTTCACGGCCAAGCCCAGGACGTAGAAGACCAGCAAGAGCCGCTGGCGTTGCATGGAGATCATGAGGTACGCGGCCAGGTTGTGCAGGAATGCGCAGAATATGGCCGGAACCAGCAGCTTTTGCATCCACACGGCATGGCCGTAGCCGTCACCGTATATTACAGGAATGATCCGGTCGCTTTCCACGTGCAGCACGAACATGACAGGCACGGCCACGGCCAGAAGCCAACGCGCGGTTTGCCGGGCCAGGTCGTGGAATTCGGCCTTGTCCGAGATCCACAAGCGGGCGAACAAGGGGAACATGACCCGGCCCAGGAGCATGGAGGACACCATGATGGAGATGCCGTCCACCAGTTCCCAAGTGACCCCGTATTGGGCCACCCCTGTGTTGCCCGCGTAGCTCTTGAGAAAGAACATGTTGATCTTGTTGTAGAAGATCGCGGCCACAGCCATGAGGGTGTAAATGATGCCTTCGCGCCAGGTGAGCCAGAGCTGCTTGAGCTTGGAAGGATCGAAGTGGAGCCGGGTGCGCTTCAACACGGCGCGGGCCGCGTAGCCCACGTTGATGACTGTTTCCCAGAGTTTGAACAGGGAGACCAGCACCGGGGCCATGCCCGCCAAGAGGCCGATTACGCCGTAGCCGAATCCCAGGATCGCGCCCAAGCTGCGCAGCTTGCCTTCCACGTCCTGGCGGCCCATGACCTGGCAGAGCACGAAATAGGAGCTGGCCAGAGCCTCCACGGCCATGGATCCTGCAATGATCGCGCACATGATGATCAGGGCGGGGTCGTACCCCTGCCAAAACACAAAGGCCAACATGCCCAGGATCGACAGGGTGACCAGCGCGCCCTTGATGAGCGTGATCTGGAGGACAATGGCCGTGGGGTAGTCCGTGCGCCGGGCAAGCAAGGTGGCCAAATGCTGGTTCAGGCCGATCTCGGAGATGAACAGCAGGATCGAGCCCAGGTTGATGGCCAGGAGAAAGTCGCCGTATATGGAGTCGTCGTAGCGCGCCAAATAGATGAGGAACACGGTCTGCAGCAGGCCGCGCACCCAATGGGCGCTGAACAGGTACGCAAATTTGCGCAGGATGCGATGGGACGCTTTTGGGGAAGTGGGGGAGTCGGGTGTCATGGCTTGGGGAAAAAGGGAAGCCGTTTCTCACGGCAAGCAACAGGACTCGGATGTAAGGGAAAAGCGCTTGCCGCGCAACCCTCGTCACGCAGGGTATTGTTTCCTTGTTGGGGAGAGGGTAAACAGAGACTGCGCAATGCTGGCAAGAAGGGTTTGGCAAGCGTGTAGAGTTAAGGAGAAAAGCCAGCCCGGGCAGCTTTGCTATGCGGGAACTTGCCTTGACATGTTGGAGAACCGAAGTGTAGGCTCCCCAATCGCGTAACAGGCAGGGATTCACGGCCCCTTACGGGCACGGCAGGTAAAGAGCTGGAACAGTCCTGGGCTGTTCTTCAAGGGATATATTCTTTCCAACATGTCTTCCGTACACACCTATCCATCCCCCTCGGATAACGGTCACAAAGCCGCCCCATTTGCCCCCCCGGTCAGCCGTTCTTTCGGCCCGGAGGCTGAAGTCGAGGGCAAGCGGGTCATTGTGGTCGGCTCCAATGATTTTCTCGGCCTGACCCACGACACCCGTGTGCTGGAAGCCGCATCAAACGCCGTGCGTCGCTGGGGCGCAGGTCCGGGCGGCTCCCGTTTTCTTTCCGGCAATATGACGCTCCACGAGCAGTTGGAGGAGCGCTTGGCCGACTTCCTGGGCAAGCGCAGGGCCGTGGTGCACACCACAGGCTTCCTGACCAACTACGGAGTGATCAGCACCCTGGTGTCGCCAGGCGACGTCATAGTGGCGGACAGCGAAAACAGGGGCAGTGTCCAGGACGGCTGCCGGGTCTCCCAAGCTCTGCATTACCCGTATGCGCACAACGATCCCGAGGACGCCTTGGCCCAACTCAACAAGGCTGCCCAGGACAATCCCGGCATTGACATGTACCTTGTGACCCAAGGCGTGTTCGGCCTGACCGGCAATGTGGTTACTGCACTGCCGGAACTGGCCGCTCTCAAGGCGAATCGCCCGGAGATGACCCTGTACCTCGACGATTCCTACGGCTTGGGCGTCATGGGCGCATCGGGCCGGGGCACAGCCGACGCCATGGGCGTGGGCGACCAAGTCGACTACATCATGGGCACCTTTTCCAAGAGCTTGGCGTCCATTGGCGGTTTTGTGG
>QZKZ01000036.1 GCA_004796465.1 Desulfovibrio sp. | reverse complement strand
TCAAGATAGCGTGTCTACCAGTTCCACCACTTCGGCTTACCAACTTACTCTGATCCTTCTTGTCCGGCGTCTTCATCAGCCGCCTGGTCCTCGCCAGTTGGGGGAAGATCCAGAGGTGCTTGCTCCTCGACGGGAGCCGAGGTCTCCATGCCTTCCATCACCGACTCGGTCTCGGGCTGGTTGTTAGTGAGGTAGGCATAGGTCAGGGAGGTGAACAAAAAAAGCGCTGCGCATGCGGCCGTGACCTTGACCAGCAAACCGCCGGCGCCGGAGCTGCCGAACAGCGAACTGGAGCCGCCGCCGAAAATGACCCCCATGCCTTCCTTGCCCGCTTGCAGCAGCACAAGCACGATCAGGAACAGGCACACAATGATGTGCAGGGTCAGGATGAAAGTATGCATGAAATATCCTTGGGTATCGTTCTTTTCCAGACGATTTGCTTAAGCCGTGACTATACGCTGAAAGCTGTCCGCCTGTAAAGACGCGCCTCCTACCAAGACGCCGTCCACGTTGTCAAGGCCAATTATTTCGCCTGAGTTGGCGGGCTTTACGCTGCCTCCGTAAAGGATGCGAATTTCCTTGCCCGAGCCGGGCAGGAGTTTTTCCAGCTCCTCACGAACCTGTTTATGGGCATCCAAAATTTCCTCGGGACCAGCCACTTTGCCCGTGCCAATGGCCCACACCGGCTCATAGGCCACGGCCAGCTTGTTCGGGGAGACATCGCCGGGAATGCCCTCAAGACCCGTGGCGAGCTGCCGGGCCAGAACCGCGCCCAACTGCCCGGCCTCGCGCTCTTCCAGCTTTTCGCCAATGCACAAGACCACATTCATGCCCGCTTCCAGGGCAAAGCGGGTTTTTTGCCCCACCAACTCGTCACTTTCGCCGATCACATGGCGGCGCTCGGAATGGCCGGTAAGGGCATAGTCGCAACCAGCAGCCAGGAGCATGGCCGGGGAAATCTCGCCGGTGAACGCGCCTTCGTCCGCTGGGTAGAGATCCTGGCCACCAAGGTGATAACCGGCCTTACCCGAAAAAATCTGGGCCACTGCATGCAAAGCGGTGAACGGGGCAAAGACCAGCACCTCCCGGTCTTCGGGCGCGTCGCCCAGCAGGGACGACAGTTCTTGGGCGGTTTGTCCGGCTTGGTCAGCGGTCTTGTACATTTTCCAGTTGGCGGCCATGAGTTTCTTCATTAATATCGCCTCCTTGGCGAGAGGGGGGTGGAGTTCTTCAGGACGGCTTTGATTCGGGACTTCATTGCTGGCCCGGCATAATCTGACCGAGCTTATCCAAGCGCAGGACAAGCGCGTCTTCCTTGGTGTCCGGGTAATACGCCTTGCGAATGCCCATCATCTTGAAGCCATGCTTGGCGTAGAGTTCCTGGGCCGCCATGTTGGAGACCCTCACTTCCAGATGCACGTAGTGTATGCCGCTTTTCCCGGCCTCTTGCAACACGCTGCCCAGCAGCCGGGAAGCCAGCCCCTGCCTCCGCAAGTCGGGGTGCACGCCCAGGTTGAGGATTTCCATTTCCGGAGGCAGGTGGTAAAAAGACATATACGCGCCGAGCCGTTGCTCCCGCACCAACCCCCAGGCCTGGAATTCCTTGAGGGCGAACGCCCCTTTGAGTTGGGTTTCCGTCCACGGACAGGAAAAGCACAACCTCTCCAAATCCAGGACCCGGATCAGGTCAAGGCTGCGCAAAAGTTTCAGCCGCCACGTATGTTCTTTGTTTTCAGGCATTTATTTCGGAGTTTTCATGCCGCCAGCATACAAGCCCGCAACCAAGACGTCCTCGCCGGACCAACTGGTCATCAGCCGCCTCATCGAGGTGGTGGACGGCAAGGACAAGGTCCTCGGCGCCATGCCCCTGCACGACGCCCACAAACAATCCATTCGCCATCGCGGGGTTACGATCCTCGCTTTTCGGCCCGGGCACAAGCTGTACTTGAGCAAGCGCCCGGCCCGCGCCCCCCAGTATCCCGGACGATATGACGTTTCTTGCTCGGGCCACGTCAACCTCGGGGAATCGCGCATGGCCGCGGCTCAGCGCGCTGCAGGCTACAAACTGCCCTTTGGCGTGGAGCGCTTGGTGGAACACGGGATGCTCGAGGCTTGTCACCAGACCGGACACGAGTTTGTCGGTGTGTATTGGACCCGTGTGGCCGGCGGTGATGCAAGCGCACTCCACGTTTCCGAAACAGAGGGACTCTTCGTGGATCACGATGAATTCCTGCTGCTCAAGGACGAATTCCGGGACCTTCTCACCCCGGAACTGGTGCACCTGTTTGAACAGGACTGCCTGTTTCCCCCGAATACTAAGTAATCCCTATTCGCCCCGCAGCATTCGGCTCATGGCCGAATGTACCCTGCCGTTGCTGGCCAGGATGGTTTCCGAGCCCAGGGTGTGGCCCTTATCGCCATCAATCTCCGTTACCTTGCCCCCAGCTTCCTCAACGAGCAAACACCCGGCCGCCATGTCCCAGGGCTTGAGGCTGCATTCGTAATAGGCCGCGTATTTGCCCGCAGCCACGTAAGCCAAGTCCAGGGCGGCCGAGCCGTAGCGCCGGAGACCCTGGCACGAGACCAAGGCCCGTTCCATCCAGACCAGGATTTCCTTGACCCGTTCTTCAATGGTGTAGGGAAAACCCGTGCACACCACGCTTTCCAGCAGTTCCGCAGTGTCCGAGACCTGGAGGGGAGCACCGTTTCTCCGGGCTCCGTGTCCTCTCACTGCCGTAAAGGTTTCGTCGAGGATGGGGTTGGCCACCACGCCGAGGACGACCTGGTCCTTGCGCCACAAGCCCACGGAGATGGCCACGAAAGGAAGGCCATGGGCAAAGTTGGTGGTGCCGTCCAAGGGGTCCACCACCCAGGTCAGGTCCCCCAGGTCTGCGTCGGACGACGATTCTTCAGCGAGAAAACCCGCCCCAGGCAATATTTCAGCCAAAGAGCCGAGGAGTTGCTTTTCCACGGCCACGTCCGTGTCCGTGACCAGGTCGATGCGGCCCTTGCGGTTGATGGAACGGGGTTTGTCCCAATTCTCGCGGATGATCTCCCCGGCCTGGTCCACGGCGCGGGTTACTTGGTCCAAGACAAGAGGCAAATCCATGGTGTGGTCCTATGTGGAGAAAAAGAAAAAGAGTTAATTGAGAAAAATCGGGGAAAACCCCTTGCGGTCGGCAAGTACTTGGCTGGCGCCGCGAACAATGGTCGTGAGCGGATCATGGTCCATGATCACGGGCAGTTTGGTCTGTTGCTCCAGGAACTCGGCCATGCCCCGGAGCAGAGCTCCGCCACCGGCCAAGTGAATGCCCTGGGTTGCCACGTCGCGGGCCAATTCCGGCGCTGCCTCGCGAAAGGTGTTGTTCACCGCGCCCACAATGGCTTCCAAGGGCTCTTCCAGGGCCAAGTGGATTTCTTCATTGGAGAGGGAAACCGTGCGTCGGGAACCGTCTTTGAGATCACGCCCCAGAATCTCGGCATGCAGTTCCGTATTGAGGGGAAGCGCGGAACCCGCAGCCAGTTTGGCCTGTTCAGCCGCGTCCTCGTCAATGTTCAGGCCGTGGGCCTCGCGCAGGTGCGCCTCAATGGCCGCGTTCATTTCATCCCCGGCTATGCGCACCGACGTGGCCGAGGCCATGGCCGCCATGGTGATCACCGCGCACTCCGTGGTGCCGCCGCCAATATCCAGGACCATGCGGCCCATGGGTTCGTGGATGGACAGCTCCATGCCCATGGCTGCGGCCATGGGCTCGGCAATGAGGCGCACATCCCCTGCCCCGGCCTGGTTCGCGGCTTCGATCACCGCTTTCATCTCCACTTGGGTCACGCCCCCGGGTACGGCAATGACCATGTTCGGCTTGGCCAAAAGAGGCTTGCCCATGGCCTGGCTAATAAAGCGGGAAATCATGGATTGCGTCACGTCGAAATCCGCGATCACGCCTTGACGCAAGGGGCGAACCAGCACAAAGCCGCTTTCATTGTGAAGCAGGTCCCGGGCCTCTTGGCCAACCGCCGCCACCTTGCCGCTTTTTCGGCTGACAGCGGCCAGGGTCGGCTCACTGAACGCCACGCTGCCGTCCTTAAGGGCGATGAGGGTGTTGGCCGTGCCCAAGTCCATGGCCAAGTCGCGGCCAAGGGGACTCAGCAGTTTCCCGAGCATGAGTGGACATTCTCCGGTTTCAAGGGGACCCCTCAAGCCGAGGGCTGGTGCAACTGGGTCTTCTGATACAAGTTTTCCAGAAAAAGCGTGAGGTACTCAGCGACCATGAGGGAAAAATCCTTGAGGCTGGCGTCAATTTCCACGCTTTCATCATGGGCCAGACACAAAACCGCCCTGGTGCTGCGCTGAAAATGCAGGGGCAGGCAAATAACGCTCAGGGTCTCTGGCGCGGAGGCTTCTTTGCCGAACAGGGGCGAAGGCGCGCCCTTGGTCTCTTCCATGCCGGTGAACACGGGCGCGTTGTTTTTGAACACCCAGCCCAGGAGCCCGGTCTGAATGTCGAATTCCAGGCCGGTGTCGTCATCCCCGAACATGGGCGTGGAACTGCCTTCCAGGGCGTACGTATCGCCGTCAGGCCCCCTGGAAGCGAAAAAGCAGTAGGGAAACCCCGTGGTTTCGCTCAGGATGCCCAATAATTCGGTGAGAAACACGGGCCAGCGGGTATGGGTGGCGCGCAGGTCCATGATCTGCTTCAAGGCCCGGCGGAATCTGATTTCCGTGAAGGTGTCCTCCACGGCCGAGGAGCGGGAAACCACATCCTGGATCAACTGGGCGAACAGAAACAGGATCTTGTGGTCCTTGTCGCTGAAAGAGTAGGTGCGCTTGCTGTCCAGGCAGAGAGCGCCCTTACCCTTGTCCTTGCTCAGGGGGCAGCCCATGAAGGCCTTAATCTGGCTTTCTTCATCGTGGTCGTAATAGCCGAGCTTGGCCTTTTTCCGCTCCAGGTTGTTGATAAGCAGGGGCCGGTTGTTCTTGATGATCCACCCGGCCACGCCCTTGATGGCCCGGACACTGGCCTGGGGCTTGACGTGTTCGCCCAGGCTGAAGGCAGCGGCCATGGTGAAGTCGTTCCCCTTGGGGTTGGGCAGGAACAACACGGCGGAATAAGCGTCGAATACGCTGCCGACTATGGTCAGGATATGTTCCAGGGTGGTTTTGGCGTCCATGGGAATGTGGTGCAGGACTTTTCTTTTCGAGGAGTTTGCCCCGAGCCCTTGCTTTGGATAACTTGTTGTTTATTTCAATATATTATACCGGGCTTGTGCCCGGAAGCCGTATCCATACCCTATCCCGGGAAAAAAGAGAATGCACGTTCCGGCCCTTGTATTGCTTGCTGTTCATCACTTCACTCATCTTGAGTGGGAAAGAGCGAGTGAAATGGGAGAGCAAAGGAAGTGCGGGGATATCGTATTGAATTTTCCGCTGTTTTCATGTATACACAAATCGTGGGTCACGTTTGGTTTGCGAGGTGGTCACGGTCCTTTCACTGAGGAGGCTCGGAAAACATCCATGAAAGACCACGCTCGAATGACTCTTTTCCTTGGGCATGGGAATGAAACGTAATTGGAACACCCTTTTCCGCAAAGCGCGTTTAGCCGTCAACAACGGCTACTCCCCTGTTTCCGCGCCTCAGATCAGTTCCCTCAAGGCGCTGAAGTCCTTTCTCGATCTTGTGCACATTAAGCACTGCTTGGCCAAGCCTTTTTTTGAGCAGGACGATTATCCTCTTGTCGAGTCGCGGGAGCTGCTTCCTTCATTTGAAAGCGACGCGTTCGAGCATAAAAATCTCCCTGGTTTTAGTCTTGTCGCTTTCAACCGCCCCCTGAATTACTTCCAGGAAGTCTTTCAGTATGATGTCTTGCATACGCTCATTGACCAAGGCGAGGCTTTCCATGGCATTGCCTGTCCCTTGGAGCGTACCGTCATATCCCAAAACCGGCAGACCATCATCAACCGTTTGCCCAAACAACTGCAAGACGACTTTCGCGCTGCATTCCAGCAACGCGATGTCTCGGACATAGAACATTACGAAGACCTCCTGCCCTTTCTCCTGGAAATGGATCGGGCCCATGTCCTGGCCCTGGACGGATTCGGCAGCTATTACCACGCCGGCGTCTACGCGTCGTTTCCCTCGGACCTGGATTCCGAACTCAAGCGTTTTGGCCTGCGCATTGGCAAGTTCGCTGTAGGCGACAACGTCAAGTATGAGCTCAACCGCAGCTTTGTGTACAATTTTTTCATGGAGCTCTACGGTTTCCCCGTAGTCTCGGAGCGGCGCACCTCTGCCGCGCTGTTTGCCCGCCGCCTGTTCAAGATGGGCGAGGAATTTCTCATTCGCGTTTTGGGTCAATCGGACAGGACCATCACCACCCTGCATTCCCACCCCTCGGCCAAGGCCTATCCCCGCGTGGAAAAGCTCGCCCTGGTCGCCGTGGATCCCGACCAAAAGGATGCCATGGATCAGCTCAAAAAGGGCGGCTACTTCCTGGACGCGCGCAAGCGGGTGGTGATCCTGCGCATTCGGTATCGTCAACACAAGTTCAACCCGGACAACGTGCGCCAGGACCGCGCCCTGTCCGTGGAAGGCCAGGAAGTGATCCACCCTGTGACCGGCAAGGCGCTCACAAACCTGAACATCATCAAGGACACCACCAACATGTTCCTGCGCCTCAACGACATTGTGCGCGGGGAATATGAAGGGCGCATCATCTACAAGCGCTACGAGGTGGTGGAGAACACGGAAACGGATGATAAGCGCCTCAAGTTCCTGTACTCCTGGCTTTCCAAGCACCAACGCCGGATCATCGGGTATTCCGATGAGTTTTATTCCAAGGTGGTCCTGGTCCTGGACACCTATTTGCTTAACCCCGACTCCTATGAAATTTTCCAGGACATGTACGAGTTGTACCAGGAGGTCTGGGCCAAATACAGTTACATCCAGCAGGCGCGCAAGGTAAAGATCCTGGAGGACTTGGTCGAGGGCAAGCGCAAGGGCGAACAGCTCTCCTTTTTGGTCCGGCTGGAAGGGGCCGTGGGGCTGCTGCATGACCTCAAGTTCGAGATCGTCAACTATTTCGAGGAGCTGGTGTCGAGCATCATTACCAATGGCGAACGCTTGCTCAACACCCGCTATCTGATTACCCACTATGTGGAGAAAAAGGACGAGGACTTGTCACCCTACGGCCGGGAAGTGAAAAAGCAGTACCAAAAGCTCGTGGCCCTGGTGGACGAGTTCGTGGCCATCCGCAAGTCGCGCAGCGAACTGGCGGAACAGCTTCTCCAACAAAGCGCCTAAGCGCGACAATTCCCCTTGTGGAGTCCCCATTGCCTGATTTGAAAACAACGCCCCTGACGCAGTGGCATCGCGCCCAGGACGCGAAAATGGCCCCATTCGCCGGGTGGGACATGCCCATCCAGTACAGCTCCATTCTGTCCGAGCACACCCACACCCGCAGCCAGGCCTCGGTGTTCGACATCTGCCACATGGGCGAGTTCCTGATCTCCGGAACCAAGGCTCGCGAGACCTTGTCCCAAGTGGTGACCCACAACCTGACCACCCTTGCGCCGGGCCGCTGCCGTTATGGGTTCCTGCTCAATCCCCAGGGCGGGATCATCGACGATCTTATTGTGTATTGCCTGGCTGACGACGAGTTTTTACTCGTGGTCAACGGTGCGCGCACTGAGGTGGATTTCGCCTGGATCCAGGACCATCTTGGGGCACAGGCTTCCATTGCGGATATCTCCGAGGAGACCGCCAAGATCGACCTGCAAGGTCCCCAGTCTTTCGAGGTGCTCAACCAAGCCCTGAACGCCGACTTTACCCACCTGAAATATTTCGGTTTTACCCGCCACGAGTTTGCTGGTGCCCCGCTTCTCGTGAGCCGCACGGGCTACACCGGCGAGTTGGGCGTTGAGCTGTACCTTGGCCCGGACAATGCCTTGGCCCTGTGGGACCTGCTCCTGGCCGACGAACGGGTCAAGCCCGCCGGCCTGGGAGCGCGTGACACCCTGCGCTTGGAAATGGGCCTGCCCCTGTACGGCCAGGACCTTGATGAAAACCACACTCCGGCTGAAGCAGGGTACGAGGCTCTGCTCACCTCTGAAGCCGACTACATCGGCAAGGGCAAGGACCGCGATGTGCGCGAAAAGCTGGTCAGCGTCAAGACTCCGGGCCGCATGAGCCCCAGGCACGGCGATGTGATCCGCTACTCCGGCCAAGACGTGGGCGTGATCACCAGCGGCTCCTTTGCTCCGTCCCTGGGCTGCGGCATTGGCCTGGGTTACGTGCGCGCGGACAAGGCCGAGCACAACGACCCCTACTCCATCGACAAAAAGCGCTCGCTCCTGCCCTTGGACCAAGTTCCCCTGCCCTTTTACACCCAGGGCACAGCGCGCATGAAACTGCAATCATCCTAGGGAGCCACGAAATGCGCTCCTTTCATCTGCCCCCGAAACAGTGGCGCGAGCCCTTTGTGCTCGCGGGCACCGAGTCCCACCATCTCTGCAAGGTGCTGCGCATGGAAGCGGGCGAAACCATCCGCTGTTTTGACGGCCAGGGCCGCGAGGGCCTGTTCTCCGTGGTCCAGCCCGGAAAATACAAAACACCGCTCACCCCGATTGAAGAATTCCAACACCCGCCCCGGGAACGGACCACCATTCTGGCTTTGGCCTGGGCCAAGGGTTTGCGCCGTTCCTGGCTCTTTGAAAAGGCCGTGGAGTTGAACTGCGACGGGGTGTGGTTCTGGCAGGCTGAACACAGCCAGGGAAAGCTGCCGGAAAAGATTAAAGCCACCTGGCTGGCCCAATGCATTGCAGGAGCCAAACAAAGCGGCAATCCCTGGTTGCCTGACATCGAGCTCATCCAGGGCGGGGCGTCGGGGCTGGCCTCGCGTGTTTCGGAGTTCGACGCTTCCTATGTGCTCTGGGAAGACCAGGAGCGCGGCCAACTGGTTAGCCATGGCCAACTCAGGGAGCCCAAAACCGCCCTGTTCGTGGTTGGCCCTGAGGGTGGGTTTTCTCAGGGTGAGATCAAACATTTTCTCCATGCGGACATGATGCCGGTCAGTCTTGGCCCCAGAATCGTTCGTTGGGAAACCGCGGCTTTGGCTTGCCTGTCCCTGCGCTTCTGGGCCTCGGGCGAGTTCGAGTCGACGGTTTCCCCCTTTTCGAGTATTTCCCAGGAATGATGCTCAGCGCCAAGCAGCAGCCCTTGGCCGACGCCATCCGGCCCAAGAGCCTCGACGACTTTGTGGGCCAAAAGCACCTCAAGCGTCGGCTGGAGACCCTGTTCCAGTCCAAGCGCCTGCCCAGCCTGTTGATGTTCGGTCCGCCGGGCTGCGGCAAGTCCACATTCGCCCTGCTCCTGGCCCAGTCCCGCAACGTCCCCTACATCCGGCTCAGTGCGCCCGAGGCCGGGCTGACCAAACTGCGCAAGCAGCTCGCGGGCAAGGAAATCCTTATTCTGGACGAGCTGCACCGCTTTTCCAAAGCGCAGCAGGATTTTTTCCTGCCCGTGCTGGAAAGCGGCGAGATCACCCTGCTGGCCACCACCACGGAGAATCCTTCCTTTAGCGTGACCCGCCAGCTCCTTTCCCGGCTGCACGTGCTGCGGTTACGTCCCCTGGACGACGAGGAGATGTTCACCGTGGCCCAGCGCGGCCTGGCAGCCCTGAAGCTGGACTTGGATGACCAAGCCGTGCGCTTTTTGGCCGCCATGGCCCACGGCGACGCCCGCTCCCTGCTCAACTTGCTGGAATACGCGTCCGAGATCGACCCGGACAAGCGGACCCTGGACGAACTGAGAAAGGCCCTGCCCGAGGTGGTGC
>QZKZ01000039.1 GCA_004796465.1 Desulfovibrio sp. | reverse complement strand
TGCTGAGAGCCGGCGAGCGCATAGTGCTTAATGAACGGGCCATCAATACCGAGAACGGATTTAGCGCCGAGCACGACGACCTGCCCCCACGCTTTTTTCAGGAATCCGGTTCAGGCGACGCTACTCTTCATATACCACCACTTGACCGCTCAGCCTTTCTTTCAGCCCGGGACAACTATTACCAGGTGCGCGGCTGCGATTCCCATGGTATTCCCACAGTCGAGGCCTGTACTGACCTCGGCATAGAACCTCCCTACCCGGATTCGTCCTGACTCCGCCAACATCATGCAAGAACTTGTCGACAAATACGCGGACAAACTCGGCCACGCCAAGCTGGTGGAGCCTGGCCAAGCGCTGGTCAGCGGCCTGGACGCCCAATTGGTCTGGAACCGCGACGATCCGGCCTGTGATGTCCTGGAAGAGGTCATGGCCGGTCTCAACATTAATTCCCTGGTTTTTGCCCGGCCTGCCGAGCCCTACTGGACCATCATCGAGCACTTGGCAGCCCGACATTATCCGACCATTGAACCCCAGGACTGCGAAACCCGCACCTTTCTCCACGACCTTCCCGTGGCTTGCAACTTCACTGCCCAGGAAATGATCAGCATTCTCAAGCAGAGAAAGAGCTGCATTGTTCCGGGCCACGGCATTACGGCCTCGGGCACGGTCAGTCCGGAGCAAGGCTTTGTGACGTTCAGCTCGGTTTGTTTTGCGAGTTTTGTGAAATTCTTTTTCGACTTTCTCTCCACTCTTTCCAACACAGGCCAACAACAGCCTGATGCCGGACTCCACGACCTTTTTCTACGCGTTGCTCATATGACCCAGGACTTGCTTCCCCTGCCTGAAACACCACCTGATCTTGCTTCAGGACCTTTTGACACCCCTGACCAGGTGCGAACAGCCATGATCCAGGCAGGCCGGTATACCGTTGAATACGGCCTGGTGGACTCGTATTTCGGCAACATCTCCTGTTTACACAACAATATTTTGTATATCAGCCAGACCGGCAGTTCCCTGGATGAACTGGCCGGATGCATTGATCCCTGTCCACTAGACGGATCGTCCAGCGCCGGACTTACAGCTTCAAGCGAACTCAGCGCCCACCTCGGCGTGATCCGCTCTACCGGCAAGCAAACGATCTTGCATGGCCACCCCAAGTTTGCCGTGATCCAGTCTATGGTCTGCCATGAAAAGGATTGCGAAAATCGTGGGCAATGCCATCTCGTGTGTTCCCACGATCGAATACTGGGCGATATCCCCGTTGTTCCCGGTGAAGTCGGCACCGGCCCTTACGGTCTCTGCCACACGCTTCCTCCAGCCATGGCCGGCAGGCGGGGGGTGATCGTCCATGGCCATGGTCTGTTCAC
Source organism: Desulfovibrio sp. (assembly GCA_004796465.1). Lineage (GTDB taxonomy): Bacteria > Desulfobacterota > Desulfovibrionia > Desulfovibrionales > Desulfovibrionaceae > MADRE1. The sequence continues at coordinate 20,823 of QZKZ01000039.1, read as the reverse complement.
TGTAGGCGAAACAGATTATACTGATGCCTTTGCCTCGCTTTTGGATGTAGAGGCGGATTGCCGCAAAAGTTACTTTGACCAGGTGCACGCTCTTCTCGCCAAACTCTAGCCATCACAAGTATGCTTGAGCCTAAGGTCATTCCCGCAGATCCCGTCCTTCGCAAACGTGTTCTGATCATCCTCATGATCTTAAGCGTCCTTGCCGGTGCCTTACTGTGTCTGGTCTTACAGCGTTTGCAGGCAATCGAGTCCTTGCTCAACCAAGACTTGGCCTTGGCCCTTGCTCAACTCGATTTTTTGCTTTTGGCTTTGGGCATTTTCGTGGCCTGCTCCTCGCTTCTCGCAACTTTCTATTTCCTGCGCCTTGGGCTACACATACTCCAGGCTGGCCAATTTCCGCCTCCAGGCATGAAAGTGGTTCGCGACACTGTTGTCCGTTCCGGTGGGTATGCTCGCGCCCTTGGTGTTGCAAGCATCACCCTAGCCGCTCTTTTACTGCTGACTAATGTTTTCTGGTGGTGGATGCGCAATTCGTTGTTGAAACACATTCTCGCCCAATAGGGTCGGTTTTTTTCCAAGGAGACGACCATGCCGAGCACCGTGTACTTCGCCAACCTACGCGCGCGCACAGTTCAAGACAATAAGACCAATAAGGTCTTGCGGTTGTTTGACGCTGCGGACCTGGGAAATGTCCTTGGTGAAAACGACCTGACCGCCATCAAGCTTCATTTTGGCCAACCCGGCAGCGACTGCTTTATTCGTCCAGTTTTTGTCAGGGCTGTTGTCGACCGCATTCGCGAGCACCAAGCCGAACCTTTTCTTACCGACACCAACACCCTTTATGCAGGCGGCCGCCACAACGGGGTGCTGCATTACCAGGTGGCCATGGCCCACGGCTTTGCCTATGCCGTGGTCAACGCGCCCGTGATCATTGCTGATGGACTGCGCGATGAAAGCGTTGCCAGCGTTGATGTGAATCTCAAACGGTTCAAGCAGGTCAAAATCGCGGGCGCCATTGACAGGGCAGACTCCATGATCGTCATGTCCCACTTCAAGGGCCATGAATTGGCCGGTTTTGGCGGCGCCATCAAGAACCTGGCCATGGGCTGCGCCCCGCCTATTGGCAAGAGGGAGCAGCATAATGTGCGCTTTATCGTCAATGAAGAGACCTGCATTGCATGCGGCGAATGTGAAGCTATTTGTCCGGAGGGCGCAGCCACTGTCGAGGATAAGGCCTCCATAAGCAACGACCTCTGTATAGGGTGCGGCGAGTGTTACATCCATTGTCCGGAAAAGGCCGTTCAATTGGATTGGCGAACGGATGTCCCTGAATTCATGGAGCGCATGACCGAATATGCATACGGTGCGGTCAAGAACAAGCTAGGCAAGGTGGGGTACATCAACTTCCTCATGGATGTGACCCCGGACTGTGATTGCTTGGGCTGGAGCGACGCTCCCATTGTCCGGGATATCGGCATCCTCGCTTCCACCGACCCTGTGGCTCTGGACCAGGCGTCACTGGACTTGGTCAACCAGCAGGCCGGGCTCGACGGAACCCACCTCGGCTGCAACCTGGGCTGCGGGGAAGACAAATTTTCCGGCTTGTGGAGCCATACCCGCGGATCCATCCAACTCAGCTACGGTGAAGAAATCGGTCTGGGTTCCAGGGAATACACTCTTGAAGAGATCTGACCCGTACAACTCGAGAAAGTTTGCCAGTGCTTGAAACTGGTCGGGAAACTACCTCTACCGTTCTGATCAACTTGGGAGCCTTGAGCACGCATGCCCGACAAGTCCACCTTTTCTGAATACCCCATACACGTGGACCAGCTTTGTGTTGGCTTGTACGTGCGCATAGACGATAAACGCAAGATTCCTTTCGCCAAACGCGGATTCAAGATTAAGACGGAAAAGGAAATCGAGAAGATACGCAAATCCGGCCTGACCCATGTGACCTGCATCCTCTCCAAAAGCGACCGCATGCCTCTTTCAACCGCTCCCGAGGAAATCGCTGGCCGCAAACCAAAGCCCGCTCCAGAGCATAAAGCAGCACCCAAGACCCCGCTTTCCAAGGAACTCAGCCAACTCAAACAAGAGACTCTGGAACGCAACAAAGAGCGGAAAAAGAAATTCACGCGTTGCGAAAAGCGCTACGACACCACAGTATCCCAGGTAGTTACCCTGCTGCGGCGCGTATCCGGGCGATCCGGCGAAGCGGTCAGAGAAGCGGCCAAGGTCATGGACACCCTGGTGGAGACCTTTCTTTCCGACCGCGATGTCACGGTCAACCTCATGAACACCAAGCCCACGGAGGCGAGAAGCCATTACCACGCCCTTAACGTGACCGTGCTTTCCATGCTGCTGGGCAAGGAACTGGGCTTGGATGCCGACACCATGCACGGTCTGGGCATGGGCGCGCTGTTCCATGACATTGGCAAGGGCAGGGTGCCCATTGCCGAGCTCAAGGGCGGCTCAGCCACATCCCTGCAATATGCCGTGGACAAGCTCTATAAGGACCACCCCCGACTCGGCGCGAAACTCGCCACGGACCTGCCCGGGTTCCCCTCACCCAGCGCCCACATCATCCTGCAACATCATGAACTGATCGACGGCTCGGGTTTTCCCAACAAGCTCAAGAACGCTTCCATTTCCCCCTTGGCCAAAATCGTAGCTATCGTGAATATTTACGACAATTATGTGAATAAATCCGATCCCAAGGAATCCCTCACACCACATGAAGCGCTCAAGCGCATGTACTCCAAGCAGCGTAACGTCTTGGACACTCGTTACTTGACGTTATTCATCAAAAACATGGGTGTGTATCCCCCAGGCACAGTGGTACAGCTTTCCAACGGTTTTATCGGCACTGTGCTGTCCATCAATCCCAGTCAGACAGTCCGGCCCAGCGTGCTCGTATTTCATCCGGAAATTCCCAAACGGGAAGCCCTGGTCATTGACCTGACCCTGGAACCAGACATTGAAATCTCCAAGGGTCTCAGGCCGGAATCCCTGACCCGCGACGTGTTTTCCTACCTACGGCCTTCCAGCCAGATCAATTATTACGCCGACACCCTAGAATCATCTTCCTGACCGTTTTTCCCTTACTCCATTTCTCTGTTGCCGGCTTTTGACAGCAGCCCCAGGAAACGTCTATTCTCATGGCCATAATCCTGTTACCGCGCGGACATCGTTACCATGCCAGCACCATCGCCCCTTTCCGTCCTGCTCGCCCAGATTCGAACGGTGCTGTACTCGGCGGGCCGGCACATCATGTCCCAGGCCCAACCGCTTATTGAGCAAGCCTACACCCTGCTGGACAAAGAAGACCCGGGCTGTCCCCAAACCGCTCTGCACGATTCCGACTTGGCCTTTTCCGTGGCCCGCATGCTCGAGCTGACCACGGATAAGGCCTTCATCTCCTTTGGCCTGGGTGTGCTCATCAATTTGGGACCCATGGGCGAAATCTTATGTGTTTCCTTTTTGCGCCGCACCGAACTTCCCAAGCAAACCACTTTCGCCATAGTGGCCCGCATGCCGCGCCATAAGCTTCTTCAATTGGTCAATCGCATCCTTGCCAACCCCAAGGACACTCCGGACTGGCTCCAGGATTGGGCATTTTCCTTGATCCAAGAGACTATCAAGGACGACCCTGAGGATGTTCTGCTGTTTCTCGAAACCCTCGATCAACGCGGCTTGCCCCTGTCCTATCCCATGCAACGGGAACTGATGCGCAGCCGCTTCGGGGTCTGGCTCAACCAGTTGTTGCGCCTGGACTTGAGCAGCGAACAGTTGGGGTACATGGCCCGTACCTCTTCCATTCTCCACTCCTTCGGCCTGACGCGAAGCCTGCTCCACCTCGCGGACAAGGCCGGTACCGACAATCTCCCAAAGCTACTTGAAATTGTCGGACATGGCGCAAGGCAAGGAGACACCGCCACTGCCAAAACCTTGGCCAAGTATCTCAAGCATACTCAACAGGAAGTCAGGGCCGCCGCCATTACAGCGCTGACCAATCTTAATGCGCCAAATCTAGCCAAGGCCTTGGCTTATGTTCACACCAATTCGCCTTCTCTACATCCATTGCTGCTTTCTCTCTTGGCCAGGGTTTCTCAGCCCGTGTTTACTGCTTTTGTCAAGCTTACGCCCAGTACTGAGCTGCCCCAACTATTGCAGCAATTGACTGGCCATATCAGCTGGGTTGACCCCCACCCCTTGTTCAGCCTTTTGGAGGCTGTGGAACATGATTCCGCCTTGCAGGCCAAGGTAGGGCAACATGTGATCGATTCCTTGAAACGCTGGATCATGGGCCGGCAACCCATTGCGCATGGTCCCCGTTTTCGCCTCGATGCTTCGGTCTATGGGCACGGACATGATGAATCAGAACAGGACAGCGGATTCCTCGCTCAAATGAAAGCTGCCCAGGAAGCCGAACTCACTCGCCGTAAGCCTGAACGCACCAAGGATCCTTTTCCCCGCTCCTCTGCCAAGGATTTCACGGTGTCTGACATTAGCCGCGATAAATTGCATCTACCGGGCGAATCCCTTTCCAGCACCACATTCACCAAGGTGAGCTTCACCAACAGCGACTTCAGTTCCCTGCAAGGCCAGGAGCTGACCTTCAACCAATGCCGCTTTACCCACGTCACCTTTGACGGAGCCGTATTCGACAACGTTCGGTTCAATAATTGTGTCTTGGTGGGTTGCCGTTTTGCTGGAGCTGGTTTTTTCAATGTGGATTTTATCCGCTGCACCTTACGCCACTGTCACTTCTTAGGATCAACCGGCAAGTACTTGTCCATAACAACCAGCACCTTGAACGACTGTTCATGGAGCGGCTCCCGGCTGACCCAGTGGCACGTTGAATCCAGCCAGGTAACAGCCTGCCACTTTTCCCACACTGCCTTGTTTTCATGCACCCTACGCGGGGTCCAACTACGTGATTGCTTTATGGATCATCTCCATGCCCAGAAGTGCTCCATACATAGCTGCGAGACCGTTTCCACGTCCCTGCCCAATGCTCGGCTTCTCCATCTTGACAGCGACTCCGCGCTTTTTCTTCACCAACACTTTTACCATGACACCACTTTTCCCCTTTCTGCCGAATCCGGGTCCCGCACAAGTACAGCGCCTCCGGAGCTAGGTTCGGCCGAGGGCGCAGCTCTCATGCGCGTGATTTTGGACCGCTATTATTTTTTCCGGGATGTCTCCCTGCGACGCCTGCGATACCTGGCCTCCAATGGTCGCAGGCTTGACTGGTCCACCTGTATGCTCGGCCAAGGCAAGGATGCGTTTTTCACCATCTTGCCCCTGCTCATCGAATCCTCCGACACCGAGCTCATGGGACCGCCCGCATGCTCCATTCATGGCTATACACCCGGACATGAAGCCTTGGATCATATCCGATCCATGTTTTCCATGGACAGTGATTCTCTCCTCCACAAGCACGAGGACCAAGCAGCCATTTCCATTGACGCCGTGTGTACTATCGGCTCAACCGGCACCATTGCCCAAGCCCAATCCTCGGACATCGACCTTTGGGTCTGTTTTGACAATGAGGATATGGTTCCAGGCATGATTCCCGCCTTGGAGGACAAGCTTCAACGCATTGAAGCCTGGGCGGACGCGGAACTCGGTTTGGAAGTGCACTTTTTTCCCATGGACAGGCAGTCCATCGAGGAAAACAAGTTCGGATTCAGCGACGATGAAAGCGCGGGTTCCACCCAAGCCCTACTACTTAAGGAGGAATTTTACCGCACCGGCATGATCGTGGCTGGAAAACTCCCTGCGTGGTGGCTCATGCCCCCCCGCTTGAGCGACGCTGGCTATGCCGACTATATGGACCGTTTGTCCCAGAGTCCTTTGCTGGACCAAGACCAGCGAGTGGATTTCGGCAACTTGCAGGCTATTCCCAAGGAAGAATTTTTTGGAGCTTCCTTGTGGCAGATCGTCAAAGCCATCAAAAGCCCGTTCAAATCCATCATGAAGTTTGCCCTGCTGGACAAATACTTGGCCGGGCAAAGCGTGGACATGCTGCTCAGCAACAAGATCAAGGAGCAGATTTTTCGCGGAGAGCAGGACATGTGGGAGATCGACCCCTATGCCGTGCTGTTCCGCGAGGTGTTCGACCACTACCGCACGGAAAAACGAGAAGACGCGCAACGGCTCATGCGTTTATCTTTCCTGCAAAAGACCGGGCTGCACGTGGCTGCCCAATCCTCGGGCCGTTTTTTTGAGATGCAGGGCTACAGCTTCATGGAGTACTTTTTCCCTTACAGTGAGTCGGACATTGCCGCCCATGTGGAGCCCCGGCCTGGGGAAGACTCGCCCAACTCCCTCGCGCCCAGCACTTTCCAGGACTTTGTCGGACTGGGCGAGCACGTGGCCCAATTCCTGTTGGCCACTTACGCCACGGTACAACGCAAGCTCAAGGACTCGGACAAGGACATCCTCATCACCACCGAGGACATGACCAGATTGGGCCGCAGGATTTTTGCCTATCTCCAGCCAAAACCCCACAAAGTCATGCCCCTGCCATTTCTCTATACCCAAGGAAAGACCTTGGCAGGCCTTGAGTTCAACAGCTCTGGAGTGGCCGGTGCAAAACCCGTTTGGACCGTGAAGGGCGCTGTGGCTGGTTCCGGAGGCAAGCCCCGCGATATGGAGGATATCACCAACGATACCCTGCTGGAACGATTGCTCCTGTGGTGCGCGGTCAACGGACTGCACAAGCTGGGCGGCCATGTCCAGGCCGGACCGTCCCTGGTTTTTCCTGTTTCCTTGATGGATATTCTTGATTTGTTGACGGTTCTTGTGGAGCTTTTTCCCCCAGCCCTGGTTCTCAATCCCGATCTGGGCGAAAACCTCAAACCGGAACGCATCACACGGGCCCTCATTTCCGTGAATCTCCTGGCGCCCCGTGAGCAAAAACGGTTCACCTCCGCAGTATGCCTATACGCCACTAATTGGGGTGAAGTGTATTGCCGCCCAGCAGACCCCGACTTAACCTTGCTCGCCAAGTCGCCGCGCGACTTTCTCCAGGCCAACGCAACCGCGCCCCTCACATCCGAGACACTCATCCAGGCCCACATACCCCGCAAGGCAGTGTGTCCTCGCCCAAAAATCATCTGATCAGTCCAAAGGGAATCAGGCAAGATAATGATCGACCAGGGCAAGGAAGTCCTGGCGAGTAACGGGCTTGACCAACAACTTGTCATGGCCCTGCATGGATCTCAGCTTGGCGTCCTCGCGGGTCACGTGGGCGGTCATGGCCACCACCGGCTTTTGGTCCATACCTTGTTCACGTTCCCAGGCCCGGATGGCCTTGATCGCAGCATATCCGTCCATGACCGGCATGCCCAAATCCATGAACACCAAGTCAAAGTCAATCTCAGCATACCGCTCCAGGGCCTTGAGTCCATTTTCCGCGATGTCTGCGGTGTACCTCGTGTTTTGCAGGTAATAGCGAAAAAGCATGCGGGTGTTCAGGGAATCGTCGGCAATGAGAATACGCGGACCCTGGCACACAATGCCCTGTTTCTTGCCCCGGTTCTTGCGGATGCTGAGCATGCGTTTCATGGCCTCGGCTTCCGGAGCAGTATCGCAATCCTCGAAGTTCAGGACTTTGCACACTTGTGTCAGCATGGTCTCCAGGGAAGCCGACCGTTCCAGGAGGCCGGCAAAGCCGAGCTGCTTCACCTTGTCCTCGTCCGTGCCACCGGTGGCGTTAAAAGCGATAACCCGGGAAAGCCCAAGCCGCACATCCCTGATAAAGCCCTCGGCAAGCGCCTGATAGTCGTCCCCCTGCACAAGGCTGCGGTCCACCATGGCCAGGGTGAAGGGGTCCCGCCGTTCCTGGGCCTTGTACGCAAAGTACCTGCCCTGGTCAGCGTCCTTGGCCACGACCATGTTGAAGCCATAGTCTTCCAGCAGGGATTCCCATTCCGGACGCATGCCCTCTGGACCGGAGACCACAAGTAGGGCAAGGGCCGAACGTCCCTTGGGCAAGTCCATGTCCACCATTTCCGGCATGACTTCCTCGGCCGCGTACTCTTCCACCAAACCGCTGGAAAGCAGCAAGTCATACACGTCGTGGTCGATATGCCCGTCATCCTTCATCTCTTTGAGGATGGACAGGGCCCGAGACAAGGGCATGGGCTGTTTATACGGCCTGTCCGAGGCGGTCAGGGCTTCGAAGATGTCCGCGACAGCCATGATCCTGGCCTGGAGGGACATATCCTTACCGGAAACGCCAAAGGGATAGCCCGACCCATCCAATTTTTCATGGTGCATGCCCGCGAATTCAGGTATGCGTGACATCTTTTTGGGAAAAGGCAATTTCTTCAACATATTGTACGTCACGAGCGCATGGTTTTCAATAATCTTGCGCTCTCGAACGTTGAGCGTGCCCTTTTTCACACATAAATTGGACACTTCGTCTCCGCTGAGCAGAGGCCTGATCTTGCCGCCGTAGGCAAAGGTCTTGGCTCCAATGGATTCCAACCGGGCAATGTCATGCCTGCCCATGGTTTCCGAGGACTGGTTGCATTGCTCCACAAAGGCCAAATCGTTTTGCAGGGCTGCAATATTTTCGTGGAACATTCGCTCGACCGGTGGGATCAGCCTGGTTTCCCCTTGCTCCAGCAACTGGCATTTGCGGCGGTAGTAATCCGCTTCAGCTGATTTGATGGCTAAATGAAACCGCTCCCTGACCATGGCCATGCGGTCAAATATGGTTTCCAGCTTGGTGGACTTGTCAATGACGTGTTCAGGCGTGGTGATTTTTCCGATGTCGTGTAGCCAAGCCGCTATCCGCAACTCCTCAAGTTCGTCCCGCGAAAAGTAGACGTCTTGGAAAGGGCCCTGCTCGGCTTGGTTCACTTTTTGGGCGATTTTCACAGCCAAACGGGCGACCCGCGCAATATGCCCACCCGTGTAATTGGACTTTTCTTCAATGGCTCCGGCAATGCTCTGGATAAACGCATCCAAGAGATGCTTGAGTTCCTGGATCAGTTCGGTCCGGGTCAGAGCTGCAGCGGCCTGGGACGCCAAGGAGGCGACCAGGGAGACCAAGTCGTCGTGAAACTCCATGATTTCCCCGGTCTCCCGGTTCTTTGCGTTGAGCAATTGGAGCACGCCCGTGATTTCATTCTCATGGTCGCGCAAGGGGATAACCAGCATGGACTTGGAGCGGTACCCTGATGTCCTGTCATATTCCCGGGGACCTGAGAAATCGAATTCATCGCTCTTATAGACGTCCGTGACATTAACTATATCCCCTGTAAGCGCGACAAATGATGATACATGATCATAGTTGGCTTTGCCGTTGATATAGAGAGGAACTGGAGGCAAGGTGATCATATCCCCGCTTTTGCCTCCCAAACGAGTACCTATGGTATCATTTTGAAGAACCACGAAATCAAGGTGGTTGCCTTCGCGGTTGATTAGATACAACGTTCCCGCATCTGCCTGGGTGATATCTCTTGCTTCGAAAACAATCATCTCAAGCAGCTTGTCGATGTCGTCCTCACCGGACAAAGACAAGCCGATTTCAGCATAACGGTTGAGATGAATACCCTGAAACTCGGCATCCAACCGCTCGCGATCCCTGGATTCGGTCTTGGTACTACCCTTGTCCGAGGCCTGAGAGAGCTTGCTGATTTTTTCTTTACTCATGAGCACACCAGATGTGGATGGGACTCTCTACATCATGTCCGTCTTTCCACCAGCCATACACTACAATACTCTATTACTGCAATGAGCAAACCCTGAGTTGCATGAAGGCCGGCAAAGAATCACGCCCTACCGTAGAATCTCGTCATTTCGGCCAAGCGCGAAAAGTTCCCCCCTTCCATCTCATCCTCCAAAAGCCGCCATTCCCAGTTGCCCTCACCAACAGAGGGCGTGTTCATCCTGGTGTCCCCTCCCAGGCCCAGCACATCCTGCATGGGAAAAATCGCTGTATTGGCTGTGCTCATCATGGCCAATCGGAGGAACTTCCAGTGAATTTCCTCGCTGTTGTCCGCTCCCACGTAACGAAGAAAACGCTCCCGATCCTCCACCGAAGCCTCGGAATCAAACCAGCCCTTAACCGTGGTGTTGTCATGGGTGCCGGAGTAGACCACACTGTTACGGGTATAGCTGTGGGGTGCGTTGAGGTCGGTGGCCACATTCCAGCCAAATCCGAATTGGAGGATCTTCATGCCCGGGAATCCGAAATGGTCCCGAAGTTCCCGCACATCAGCGGTAATGACTCCCAGGTCCTCGGCGATGATCGGCAAGGAGGAAATATGCCGGTACAAAGTAGCGAAAAACTCCATGCCCGGGACATCCACCCAGGTTCCATTGATGGCGGTTTCCTCCTCGGCCGGGACTTCCCAATATGCGGCGAATCCCCGGAAATGGTCCAAGCGGATGTAATCGAAAAGGCGCAAGTTGTGCTCCATTCGCTCCACCCACCACCCGTACCTTTCCTGGCGCAGGACGTCCCAATTGTAGACCGGATTGCCCCAGCGCTGCCCGGTCTCACTGAAGTAATCCGGTGGCACCCCAGCGACAAAAGTCGGCTCCTTATCCTCGTCAAGCTTGAATAAACGGCTGTTCACCCAGACGTCAGAGCTGTCATAGGTCACGTAGATGGGCATGTCGCCGATGATATGTACCTTGCGCTGTGTGCAATGCCGCTTGAGCGCTGCCCATTGCCTAAAGAACAAGAATTGGATGAATTTTGCCTGTTCCAGCTTGGTTTCGGCCTGGGCCACGAATTCCCTCAGGGCTCCATGGTCGCGGTCCCGATACTTAACAGGCCACTCACTCCACACCTGCCCGCCAAAATGATCCTTAAGCGCCATGAACAGGGCGAAATCATCCAGCCAATGCTGGTTCTCCCTGCAAAACACGTCATATTCTCCGCGCCAGGTCTGTTTCTCACGCCAACGCGCATACGCGGTTTCCAAGCGTGAGAGCTTGAAGGATTCCACTTCAGGGTACCGGACCTTGCGCTCGTCATTATGGTCACAAACCAAGTCTTCCTGGGCAAGCAAGCCCGCATCTGCCAACTCCTCCAAGTGAATGAGCAGGGGATTGCCAGCAAATGCGGAAAAGCTGGAGTAGGGGGAGTTGCCAATGGCCGGGGATGTGGGCCCCAGCGGTAAAATCTGCCAATAGCTCTGGCTGGCCTGGGACAAAACATCCGCGAACGCATACGCCGAGGGGCCGAGATCGCCAATGCCATACCGGGAAGGAAGCGAGGTCATATGGAGCAAGATTCCGCTGCCGCGAATATTCATGAATCACCTACCCGCTTGGGTTGCGCTCTCCACGACCACCACGCTCATGGGTTCCAGGCGCAAGGTCGTGTTCCAATGGATGTTCAGGGAATGCCGTGACCCCGGACCGTTCCATGCTTCCTGCCATGAGTCAAGAAGCAAGCGCCAGTCCTGGCCTTGTTCTTGTAACCCCAACTCATTTCGAACTATTTCCGTAGGTTTTTCTCCCAACCCAAAGAGGCACACCACAGTGGTCTGTTTGAGGCTGCTTCTCATCAGTGCCAGCCACTGACCCCACTCACAGTACTCAATCCGTATTGCTGTTGTTGATTTCTTCTCGCCAGCAGGAAGTAAACGTCTTCGTATTTTCAGCAATTCCTTATAATATTCATACATTGCGATCCCACTTGTATCATTACGCTTTTCCCAATTCAGAATGGAACCCAAGTATTGTTCATCTCCAACCAGGTCCTGAATCTCTTCTCTCCCCTGCCAGGATTCTGAATACCACCCAAAGCTCTTGTATTCCCGCTTTCTGCCTTGAGTCACTTGTTGTGTCAGCCAAGTGTCTCTGAAGTCCGTGAAATACTTGAATGGCCTCGTTTCCCCGTACTCCTCTCCCATGAACAGCATGGGCGTTTGCGGCCCGAGCAAAGCCATCGCAGCGGCAACCTTGGAGCCTTCAAACCCCACCAATGAAATCAACCGCTCGCCATTGGGGCGATTGCCGATAAGGTCATGGTTTTGCGTGAAAACCACCAACTCCTTAGGCAATCCCGGATACCTCGGCTCACCATGTTCTTTGTTCCTGTACTCCCGAAACCCACCTTGGAGCGCAAAACCATGTTCCATGGCTTGGGCCACATGCCTTAACTCACCAAAGTCCATATAAAATCCCGTTTTCTCGCCAGTCATGTATCCATGCACGCTGTGGTGAAAATCATCACTCCACATAGCGGTCAGCCCATGGCCCTGCTCTTGATTTGACTTGATGTACCGGGAATCATTTTCATCGGTTTCCGCGATGAGCCACAACTCTTTGCCCAGTTCCACGGACAAGTTCTTGGTTTCCCGGCTCAACTCGGTAAGGATATGCTCCCTGCTCGAATCAACAATGCAAGGTGCCGCGTCCAAGCGCAGACCGTCGATGTGGTACCGGGTAAACCAGTGCCGGGCGTTGTCCAGCACCATCTGCCTGATTCCGTGGCTGTGTTCTTCGTCATAGTTGAAACCTTGCCCCCATGGCGTGTTCCTGCGCTTGGTCATGTACGGCCCGAATCTACCGAACACGTTTCCTTCCGGACCAAGGTGGTTATAGACCACGTCCAGAACCACGGCCATGCCCAACTTGTGGCAGGCATTCACGAATGACTTGAAACTGTCGGGATCTCCATAGGTATTGTGCACGGCAAAGGGAAAGACGCCGTCATATCCCCAGTTCCATCTCCCCGAGAACTGGGCTACGGGCATGACCTCCACGGCTGTTATTCCCAGTTCCGCCAAATCCGCCAACTTATGTTGAGCTGCCGCTAAAGTCCCTTGTTTTGTGAATGCACCTATATGCAGTTCATAGATGACCGCTTCCTTAATATCAGGAGGAAGAAAGCTGCTGTCGCTCCACGGAAAGTCTTGGTGATCCCAAAGCTGGGAGGGGCCGAATACGCCCGATGGTTGGAAGTGCGAGGCAGGATCCGGGAATACCTTAGCGCCTAAACGAAACCAATAGTTCTCTCCTGGTTTAGCGTCCCGTACAGGCAAGGACCAGTACCCTTCCTCGTTTTTGTTCATGGCCATGGCCGGTCCTGTACGATGGGTGAATTTCAGCCCGACCCAACTCTTTTCCGGTGCGAAAACAGAAAATACATACCCTCCATCTGGTATTTTCGACACGCCAACTTTCTGTTTTTTCATCTTTTTTAGCTAATTCTACCTTGTTTTCCATTTGTTCGCTGTATCGCATTCTCCGCTTTCATCCTTTTCTTGCATTTGTTATTCTCCGCTGACCTGTCCGCGAAAACCTTAGCGAACATCCTTATTTCCCGAGACAGGCCTTTGATGGAGCGAGGTTCATGAATACTATTGTTTTGGGTGTAGGTGAATACGGCATCAGCCGCACTCCCGGCACGGAGATTAAAACCTTTGCCCTGGGTTCGTGCATAGCCGTGCTGCTTTACGACTTGAAAACCAAGATCGGCGGCATGGCCCATATTGCCTTGCCCCATTCCTCCATCAATCCTGACCGTGCACAGATCCTTCCCGGCTACTTTTCCGATACCGGGGTTCCCGCCCTGATCAACTCCATTTGTTCTGCTTCCGGCAAGGCCAACGGCAAGGGTTTGTTGGTCAAACTCGCGGGCGGCGCCAACATGATGACGACCCATACTGCTTTCAACATCGGCGAAAGAAACCTAACCGCCATTCGCAACGACCTTGACGGCAAGGGGCTCGTCGCCATGGCCGAGGATGTGGGTGGCGCCATCAGCCGCACCGTGACCTTGGACGTGGATACCGGCAAGGTCATGATTCATTCACCGGGCCGAGGGGCCTGGGAGCTGTAATTACTCTTGACCAAGAAATCACGGATATATCCATGAGCACTGTCAACGAAATCCTGGAAAAGGCCCGCTTGGTGCCCATGCTTTCCCAAAGTGCTTTGGCCCTCATGAAGCTCGTGGAAAGCGGAGATCACTCCATCCAGGACATCGTGCGCATTGTGGAACATGATCCCGCGCTTACAGCCAACGTCTTGAAAGTGGTCAACGCGCCGGCCTTTGGCCTGGGCCAGTCCGTGACCTCCTTGGCCCGCGCTGTTTCTTTTATCGGCGACAAGCTCGTTGTGGGCATTGCCATCGGCTCATGTTCGCCTACTGTTTTTCACAGCGATCTTGAGGGATATGAAAGCTTGGCAGGCGAGTTGTGGCTGCACTCATTACGCACAGCCATAGCTTCCAGGGAGCTCACCAAGTACGCCCGGACTGAAATCAGCCCGGAACTCGCATTTACCGCAGGCATTCTGCACGACATCGGCAAATCGCTTATTTCTGATTACTTGAAGGACAAGACCCCTGAACTGTTGGACGCCCTAACCAACAACACGGCTGAAGACTTTCTTGGCGCGGAGCGAGATGCAGTGGGCGTAGACCACTGCCAGGTCGGCACTGCCTTGGCCGAGCACTGGAACTTGCCTGACGAGCTGACTGCGCCCATCCATTTTCACCACGATCCAGCCCAAGCTGATATTTCCTTACGCGCCATTACCTATGCCGTGCACCTCGGCGACATTCTGGCCATGATGGGTGGGTCGTCCACCGGTGCGGACGGCTTAGCTTATACCTTGGACTCCGGCTTTGAAGAATATTTTACCCTGGAACCCCAGGACATTTATCAACTCCTGCTGACCGTTTCCCTTGAATTCGAACGCACCAAAACCTTGTTTTTCCAATAGTTCCCAGCCAAGGCCTGTGCATGTCCGACTTTTCCGGATTGCCCGAACTCGACCAGAAAATTCTGGTGTATATCCACAAAGCAGGGCCTGTGTTTCCCGCCAAGCTGGCCAAACGATTGGCCAGTGACCTTGGGGAAGTCAGGTCCCGGATTCAGGAGTTATGCAAGGCCCGGCTGCTGGAGCGGGTGACCGGATCGGAGATAGTATTTCGCAAGGACAAACGCAACGCGATTCGTAAACACCGCAACCACACTTACTTTACCTTGACTCGCCAAGGAAAGCATTTACTCCGTAGAGCTGATACCGAGATCGACGTGAATCTCAGGCCCCCGTGGCTGCAGGCATGATCGACAAAACCGCAATTATCCCCGTGCTGGAGCAAAAGCTCAAGGTGATGCCCGTGGGTCATGGCTTGGATATGCGCACTTACAAGCGTAACCGCAGCTTGGTGTTCGTCAAACTGGACCCCGAACATGTGGATGTGATCCAAAACGGGTATGAGCAGGCTACGTACCGGCACATTGAGCTTAGCAAGCTGAGAAAGTTGCTCAAGACCCTGCTCAAGAAAGAATTCCCCCGTTCCACCAAGGTCAGGCTCTACTCCCTGGGTGAGTTCTCCGACGAGCAAGCCGACGTGAAGCGCAAGACCATTTAACCCGCAAAACCTGCCAAGGATTTCTTATCTATCGAGGTCTTCCAGGGTCGAGGTGTCGCCCTTTTCCTCGCCAAACTCCTCGGCTTTGAGGATGCGGCGCATGATCTTTCCGCTGCGTGTCCTGGGTAGGGTTTCGCGGTATTCAATGCTCTTGACCACGGCCACCGGCCCCAGTTCGCGGCGCACATGTTCGGTGAGTTCGCGGCTCAGCCCGGCGTCCGGATCAAACCCGTCGTTGAGGATCACAAAAGCCTTGGCCACTTCCCCCCTGATCTTGTCCGGGATGCCGATCACCGCGGCCTCGGCCACGGCCTTGTGCGAAACAAACGCGCTTTCCACCTCTGCCGTACCAATGCGGTGCCCGGCAATGACCAGCACGTCATCGGCGCGGCCCTGGATCCAGATGTACCCGTCCTCGTCCTTGCGGGCCACGTCGCCAGCCAAGTACACACCGGGAAACTTGGACCAGTAGGTCTCCTTGTAGCGCTCGGGATCGTTGTACAGGGTGCGAACCATGGACGGCCAAGGTTTGGTCACCACCAACAGGCCTCCCTTGCCTGGGGGCACGGGATTGCCCTGTTCGTCCCACACATCCACCTCAATGCCGGGCAAGGCCTTGTTCACCGAGCCAGGCTTGAGCAGAGACACGGGCATGGGGCTGATCATGAACATGCCGGTCTCGGTCTGCCACCAAGTATCCATGAGCGGGCATTCCGTGCGGCCCACATGCTTGTGGAACCAAACCCAGGCCTCGGGATTGATGGGCTCGCCCACGGATCCCAGCAGCCTTAGCGTGCTCAGGTCGTGGTGCTTGAGGTATTGGGTGCCGAAACGCATGAGCATGCGAATCAGAGTGGGGACGGAATAGAGGATGTTCACCCCGTACCGGTCCACAATGGACCACAGTCTGTCGGCCTGGGGATAGAGGGGATGGCCTTCGTAGAGCACGGTGGTGGTCCCCGCGAGCAAAGGGCCGTAGACCACATAGCTGTGCCCTGTGATCCAACCCACATCAGCCGTGCACCAAAAGATATCCGTGGGCTTGAGGTCAAAGACCCAGTTCAAGGTGCGGTGCACGCCAACCATGTACCCGCCGTGGCTGTGCACCACGCCCTTGGGCTTGCCCGTGGCCCCGGAGGTGTAGAGCAGGAACAGCATGTCCTCGCTGTCCATGACCTCGGTTACGGCTTCTGGAGATTCCCTCCGCACAAGGTCCGCGTACCAAATGTCGCGGGAGTCGTTCATCTCGGCTTCCACATTGGCGCGGTGGACCACAATCACGGACTCCACGCACCCTGTGGGTTCAGCGACAAGGGCTTCGTCCACCGTGGACTTGAGATTCACGGCCCGGCCATTGCGGTAAAAGCCGTCCACTGTGACCACCAACTTGGCCGAGGCGTCGCTGATGCGGTCCCTGAGGGCCTTGGCCGAGAAACCGGCGAAAACGGAGCTGTGCACCGCTCCGATCTTGGCCACGGCCAGCAGGGTGATGATGGTTTCGGGCAGGGGAGGCATGTACACCACGACCCTGTCGCCCTTGCCAATGCCCAGAGAGCGCAGCCCGTTGGCCAACTTGTTCACTTCGCGAAAAAGCTCGTAGTAGGTGAGCTTGCGCGTATCACCGGGTTCCCCCTCCCAGATCACGGCCAGCTTGTTTTTGTTGGCGGTTTCAATGTGCCGGTCCAGGGCGTTGTACACGATATTGCACTTGGCCCCTGTAAACCACTTGTAAAATGGAGGGTTGGAGTCATCGAGCACCTGCTCCCACTTGCGGAACCAACACAACTCTTCGGCCGCTTCTTCCCAGTAAGCCAGGGGATCAGCCTTGGCCGACTCGGTGATGCGGGCCAAGTCCTCGGCAGCCACTGTCGCGTTGCTCACGACCCGCGACAAAGGCCGAAATACGCGTTCCTCGGTGAGCAAGGCATCCAAAGCGCCTGGGTTGTCTCCATTGTGGTCCATTTGGCCCTCCATCGCGCTGAAAGCACGAATTGTAACTTACAATCCCAATATCTGCTTGAGCTGCCCAATACGGCGTCGGCTGATTGGCAATTCAATCCTGGTCCGGCCCGCGGTGCGCAACATGAAGTTGCTGCCCGGCAAGGACGCCACTTCCGTGACCATATCCAAATTCACCAAATATTTCCTGTGAACCCGGAAGAAGCGGTGATGCCTAAGCCGGTCCTCCAGCACCTTGAGCCGGTAGGAGGTCAGAAATTTTTGATTCGCCGTGTGCACATAAGAATAATCCTCAAACGCCTCAACAAAAATGATCTGATTGTAGGGCACGAGCACGGCCTTGCCATCGAGGTTGATGGCCAATTTTTCAATCTCCACGGGCGAACTCAGGCGCTTGTTGAAATCCCAGGCCTGGCGCAGTTCCTTGAGGAAAAACTCTTCTTCTTCCTCGCCCAGGGGGAGTTGCAGGGTTTGTTCCCGTTCCTCGTCAGCTTCCTCGCCATTACCTGGTGCGGGTTTGTCTTTCCAATCCCTGGAAGGATCAATGAGCTTGAAGTGGGCCTTGAACTGCTTGAGCCGCTCAAACGTCCGCTGCAACCGTTCCGGGGTTACTGGCCACAACAAATAATCCGTGGCGCCCAATTCAAAAGCGTCAAAGGCCTTGCCCTCATCCCGGGCAATAAACACCAGAGCGGGCCGGTTCTTGCGGGCCATGAGCTTTCTTGCCAAATCAAATCCGCACAAATCACCCTTAATGTCCACGCCCAGGAACAACACGCCGTAGGGCACGGCTTCCAAGAGTTCAAGCACTTCATCCGAAGACACGGCCTCACCCAACACACGCAACAAATCCGTGGGTTCCAATAAGGAACGCATGGTTTCCCTGACCTGGGGATCGGGATGCACAATCAGGGTGACGAGTCTGGCCATGATTTCCGTTGGGTTGTACTCCAGGGTTTTGAGCCTTTCCTGGCCCGGCACTGCTGGCTATACCTTTCGTCCCGCATTTTGAAAAGGCTGCCCGCTTTCATGATTTCAGCTTGTTACAGGGTACAGGCCTGACCTGAAAAACGTGTTGCCCGCAACGCCGCAACCAGGTAAGGAGCTTTCCTGACATATATTCTCCTTGGACTTGCCTTTGTCCCCTATCCAATCCTTTTTTTTCGGTTGAATCATGGCTTCTCAAAGCAATTTACGCAATTTCAGTATCATCGCCCATATCGACCACGGGAAATCCACCCTGGCCGACCGCATCTTGGAGATCACCGGACTGGTCTCGGAGCGGGATAAACGCGACCAATATCTCGACCGCATGGAGCTTGAGCAGGAGCGCGGCATTACCATCAAGGCCCAGGCCGTACGAATCCCCTATACCTCCCGGTCCGGTGAGGAATATATCCTCAACCTCATCGACACACCAGGCCACGTGGACTTCAGTTATGAGGTCTCTCGCTCCCTGGCGGCGTGCGAAGGAGCACTCCTGGTCGTTGACGCCACCCAAGGGGTGGAAGCCCAGACCCTGGCCAATGTGTTCCTGGCCCTGGACCATGATCTGGAAATCATCACGATCCTGAACAAAATCGATCTACCCAGCGCTGACCCGGACAAGGTGGCTCAAGAAATTGAAGAAGTCATCGGCCTGGACCAGACAGATGCGCTCATGGCCAGCGCCAAGACCGGCGAAGGCGTCGAAGACATCCTTGAGGCCATTGTGGAGACCTTGCCTCCGCCCGAGGGCAACCCTGACGCGCCACTCAAGGCGCTTATTTTCGACTCTTGGTACGACACTTACCAAGGGGTTGTCGTCATGATCCGGGTCATTGACGGCGAGATCAAGAAAAAGAGCAAGATTCAAATGGTGTCCACCGGGCGCACCTTTGAGGTTACCAGTGTAGGCGCTTTTTCTCCCGAACCTGTTTCAATGCCAAGCTTGTCCGCAGGGGACGTGGGCTTTTTGTTCGCCACCATGAAAGACTTGGATGACGCAAGGGTGGGCGACACCGTGACACTGGCTGAAAACCCCACGCCTGACCCCTTTCCCGGCTTCAAGACTATCAAGCCTATGGTCTTTTGCGGACTCTATCCCACGGAACCCGCGCATTACGAGCCACTCAAAGCTGCTTTGGAAAAGCTTCAACTCAATGACGCCGCCTTTTCCTTTGAGGCCGAGACATCCCAGGCCCTGGGTTTTGGCTTTCGGGCAGGCTTTCTTGGCTTGCTGCACATGGAGATCATCCAGGAACGGCTGGAGCGCGAGTTCCAAGCGCAACTCATCGCCACGGCCCCATCTGTGGTGTACAAGGTAACTTCAACCAGCGGCGAAGTCTTTGAAATCGACAACCCTGCCAAGCTGCCGCCACCCGGCGAGATCGCCGAGTTGGCCGAGCCCTTTGTGCGCATGGAGATCCATACGCCCAATGATTATGTAGGCAGCGTGTTCCAACTCTGCGAGGACAAGCGCGGCATTCAGCAAGACGTGCGCTACCTGACCTCGACCCGGGTCATTATTACGTATGAATTGCCCTTTGCCGAGATCGTGTACGACTTTTTCGACAGGCTCAAATCCATGACCCGCGGCTATGCTTCTTTGGATTACGAGATCATCGACCACCGTCCTGCAGATTTGGTCAAGCTGGACATTATGATTAACAGCGATCCAGTTGACGCCTTGTCCACCATCGTACACCGGGAAAACGCCTATCACCACGGCAGGGCAGTGGCGCTCAAGCTCAAGCGCTCCATACCCCGCCAGCTCTTTGAAGTTGTCATCCAAGCTGCAATCGGCCAAAAGATCATTGCCCGCGAACGCAATTCCCCCTTGCGCAAGAACGTGACCGCCAAGTGTTATGGCGGCGATATTACCCGTAAGCGCAAACTTTTGGAAAAGCAGAAGGAAGGAAAGAAGCGCATGAAACGCATGGGTAATGTGGAAATCCCCCAAGAAGCTTTTCTCGCCGCCCTGAAGGTGGGCGACGATGACTAACCAACCAGAATCCCATGTTTTCTAAAATGCTCCATATCTTTCTCGACTACTTCAAGGCCATACTCATCGCCCTTGTGCTGGCCTTGTTCATCCGCTGCTTTATTGTGCAGGCTTTTCGCATTCCCTCGGGCTCAATGCTCGACACCCTGCAGGTAGGCGACCACTTGCTGGTGTTGAAGATGGTCTACAACGTAAAGATACCTTTCACCAACCACACGATCCTGACGTTCAGCCACCCTGAACACGGTGACATCATAGTTTTTCAACATCCAGTTGAAACTAAAAAGGATTACATTAAAAGAGTTATCGGCACACCAGGCGACACCATTGAAATCATAGATAAGGTAGTGTACCGCAATGGCGAACCTCTTGAGGAACCTTACGTGGTTCATTCCGACAGCCGTATTCGAGAGAGTCAGCGGGACAACTTTGGCCCCATTACCTTGGAACCCGAACAGTATTTTGTACTTGGCGACAACCGGGACATGTCCCGCGACTCACGCTATTGGGGCATGGT
>QZKZ01000054.1 GCA_004796465.1 Desulfovibrio sp. | reverse complement strand
TTCATCATGGGCACGTTCAGCAAGGCCCTGGGGTCCATTGGCGGCTTCATCGCCACGGACGACCTCGAGGCTTTGGAGCATATCCGCGCCCATTCCATGCCCTTGCGCTATTCCACGTCCCTGCCGCCGAGCAACGTGGGCACGGTATTGGCCTGCCTGGACATCCTGGAAAACGAACCCGAGCATGTGGCCCAACTCTGGGCGACCACCCGCCGCATGCGGCAAGGCTTCCGCGACATCGGCCTAACCATCGGCGAGTGCGAAACCCCGATCATCCCCGTATTCATTGGTGATGAGCGTGTCGCCGCGCTGTTTACCGGGGAACTGTTCACCCGGGGCGTGTTCGCCATTGCCGCGGCCCATCCCGCTGTTCCCCGCGGCAAGGCAGTGATCCGCACCGCGTTCATGAGCACCCACCAGGAGCATCACCTGGAGCGGGTCCTGGAAGTGTTTGAGGAAGTGGCCACTGCGTTCCATCTCCTGGACCACCCCTCGTCCGAGAGTTCCATGACCGACGTGCGCAGCAGCGCCCACCTCGCCTGATCCCCGTCATGAGTCACCCTGAAGTTACCGTGGTCCCGGTTCGGGACAAGGAACAGCTTGAGGCTTTTCTCCGCTTTCCCTGGAAGGTGCAGGAAACCGACCCCAACTGGGTGCCGCCCGTGCTTTCCGAACAACGCAAAGTACTCGACAAGGAAAAAGGCCCCTTTTTCAAGCACGGTGAGGCTGAATATTTCCTGGCTTACAAGGACGGAGAGTTGGCAGGCAGGGTCACGGCCCACGTCAACTACATGCATGACGAGCGCTACGAGGACAACACCGGCTTTTTTGGTTTTTTTGAATGTGTTGAGGACACGGACGTGTCCCGCGCCCTGTTCGAGGCTGCGGCCCAGTGGCTAGGCAAAAAGGGCCGTACCCGCATCCTCGGGCCCCTTGGTTTCGCCATTTACGATGAAGTGGGCATCCTGGTGGACGGCTTTGACTCCATGCCCGCCCTGATGCAGACCCACAATCCCGCTTTTTACCAAGACCTGGTCCTGGATTGGGGATTTGAAAAGGCGATCGATTGGTACGCCATGCTCATTGACGAGCGGCTGGACAACCTCGAAGGGTTGGCCAAACTCCGCGACTCGATCATGAAACGGCAAAAGCTTCGCTTGCACCGGCCCAGCCCCAAGGAGATGCTCAACAGCGCCGAGGAGATCCGGAACCTGTTCAACGACACCTGGGACCGAAATTGGGGCCACATCCCCTTCACCAACGAGCAGTTCACCAAGATTGTCAAAGAAATGAAGCCCGTGCTACGCTCGGACTTGATCCGCTTCCTGATCAACGAAGAGGGCAAAATCGTGGCCTTTATCGTGATCCTGCCGGACCTCAATCCCGTGATCAAAACCTTCAACGGCAAGCTCGGCCTGATCAGGATGCTGCGCTTGTACTGGACCGCGCACTTCAAGCCCCTGGAAAAAATCAAAGTCATCCTCATGGGCGTGAAGCGGGAATACCAGGGCAAACGGCTGCACCACGCCCTGATCCTGGACTCCTACCTGGCCAATGTGGAGAAGAAGTCCCTCAAATCAGTGGATTGTTCCCTGATCGTGGAGAACAACACCCAACTCCTCAAGTCCATGGACATGTACCGGGCCAAACGCTACCGCACCTGGCGCCTGTTCGAGAGACAGATACCGGACCTTTCGGAATAACCCGCTTTTCAGAGCGGTATCCGCCCCTTCCAAAACAAGCTAAGCCACGGCTTGCGCCAGCGCCTTGGCGACCATCTCGGCCTGCTCCGCCTTGAGATAGGGGTGCATGGGCAGGCTGAAGATGCGGGTTGCCGCGTCCTCGGACACTTCCATGTGGCCGGGCTCGTAGCCCAGGTACTTGAAGGCGGTCTGTAGGTGCAGGGGCTTGGGATAATAAATGGCAGTGGGCGCGCCCGCGTCCTTGAGCGCGGCCTGGCACGCCGCGCGCATGTCCCCGGACTCGGCGAGCAGCGAGTATTGCGCCCAAGCCGAGCGGGTCGCTGCCACCCTGGCCGGGGTCGTAATCTTGGGCGCAAGGGGAGCCAGCAACTCATCGTAGCGGTCCGCCACTTCATCGCGCAGGTCCAGCTCCTTGGGGAAAATCGCCAGCTTGGACAGCAGCACCGCTGCCTGTAGGGTATCGAGCCGGGCATTGAGGCCGACCCGTACGTTGTCGTACTTGTCCGTGCCCTTGCCGTGCACGCGGATGGATTCCATGATCCCGGCCAACTCCGTATCATCGGTGAACACCGCGCCACCGTCGCCAAAACAGCCCAAGGGTTTGGCCGGGAAAAAGGACGTGCAGCCCACGTTGCCCAGGCTGCCTGCCTTGCGGCCCTTCCATTCGCCGCCAAAACTTTGCGCCGCGTCCCCGACCACGAACATGTTTTCCCTGTCCGCAATGTCCTGGATGCGGTCGTAATCCGCGGGCAGACCAAAGATGTCCACCCCGATGATCCCGCGCGGGGTCACGCCGTTGCCGTGCAGGGAAGTGGGGATGGGGTGGATGGCGGGATCGCCCG
>QZKZ01000370.1 GCA_004796465.1 Desulfovibrio sp. | reverse complement strand
TTCGGCGAGGAGGACTACGCCACCCAGGAACGGCATTGCGAGATCATTGACGACTGCCACCGCTACCTGAGCTTGTAGCCGGGGCCATCTTAGCCTGGATCATGGTCATTGGAACCTTGGTCCAAAGGGGGGCGAGCCCCATGGAAAACATCAAACACGTGGGCATCATCATCCATCGTATGGAGGATTTGTGGCAGGGCACGCGGACCGCCCTGGGCCTGGCCGTAGGCAACTTCTACGCCAACCTGTTCCTCGTCAACGTACCGATCGAGATCACCCAGGAGATCCTGGACAACCTGGAATGGCTCGAAGACATGGAGTGCCCCTGCTACTCCAATATGCGCAAGAACGAGGAATACCACTTCACCTACATGCCCCTGGAAACCATCGCCAAGAAGCTCAAGGAGATGGACATCGTGGTCCCGTTCGGCAACAGCATCAAGGCGCCGCCCGGCAAGCTGGCCATCACCTGGCTCGACGAGGCGGCCTAGTCCGAAGGAGGAATCGCCATGCAAAGCCAAGAACCCCACGCGGACATCGGCATTTGCCCGAGGCGGCAGCGCAAGAAGATGCTGCATGTCCTGTGCTCCAAGCCACACGAGTCCCAGCGCATGCTGATCAACGCCCTGTCCATGGGCTACCACACCCTGGAGTTCCCGCTTTACGAAGAGAACACGGACGGGGATTATGACGAACTTGTGGACCTCATCTTTGAGTACAACCAGATCGTGTGCTGGTGGTAGCCATGGTCTGGCGCGCTGGGCCGAGGGTTTTCCCGGCGCTGCTGCTGGGAATGGCCCTGGCGCTGGTTGTGGGCGGCGCCGGGCCGGGGCCGCCCGCGCCTTTGGAACATGGTCCCGGCGCATCTGATTGGACGGAGTGCCGGGCCTGCCACCCGGCCATGACCTGGAGCGCATCCCAGCATGATCTCGCTTGTGACGCCTGCCACGTTCCCTTTGCCCAAGAGTCGTCCACAACCCATCTCGCCGTTGTGACCAACCCCTCGGCCCTGAATCACGCCAAAGCAATCTGCGGGCCGTGCCACCAACTTGAGACGGAGAGCGTTCTCATCTCCGAGCACGCAACCTGTCCGGACATGATCGGGCATACCCGCTACTTGTGGGGAGCCCAACACACCCCCGAAGACGTGCCCGAGGGCCTGGGCCTCATGCCGCGGCCTTTAGAACGCCCGCGCTCTCCAGCCATGTTGGTTGACGATTTCTTGCGGCGGCAGTGTCTGCGCTGCCATGTAGGGGTTCGTGATGCAAGCTCGGGAGCGGTCCGGCCCGAAGGCTGCGCTGCCTGCCATCCCGTTCACGGTTCGCCGCAAACCGGGGCGTCTCGTGAAGAAGCCTGTTTGCGCTGCCACACAGGCAACCATGTGGGCGCGGATTATTACGGCTGGTTTGAACGCGATACCGCACCCATGTACCAGCAGGCCGTGGTGCGCGGCGAAACCGTGCTTTCCGTGCAAGGGGTGGCGGTACACGCCTTGGCCCCTGACATTCATGCCCAGTACGGCTTGGGCTGCCTGGATTGCCACTCCGGGGATCAGGTCATGGGCCTTGATCCCACACTCACGCCAAGCTGCGAGGGTTGTCATGGGGGATACGGCAATCGGCCAGGAGACCGCGTCCAATTGTGGGCCAGGAATGGCCGGGTCCTGGAAGTTTCGCCCATACCCGCGAATACTCCCAGCCACGACCAGGAGCGCCATGGCCGCTTGCGTTGTTCAAGTTGCCACGGCCAGTGGTTCTTCGGAGATTACGGCCTGAGCGCCATGCGCTCCGATGCGCCGGACGCGGCAAGGAAACTGGAGTCCTCCCTTTCCTTTCACTCTTCACTGCTGCCTGGCTCCCTGGATTATCTCAGCCTGGAGTCCAACACCGGGGTTTGGGTCACGGCCTGGCGGTTCAGGCGTTGGGAAAACCCACCCTTGGGCGTGGACCGGCACGGCAGGATTGCCGTGCTGCGCCCCCAACACCAGTACCTGGTTTCCTACGTGAACCGCCTGGGCCAGGTGGTCCTCAACAGCGTGGTTCCGGAGCGCGGCGACGGGTCCGGGCCGGGCTGGGCCTTTTCTCCGTATACCCCGCACAGCACGGCCCCGGTGGGCAGGTCCTGCCCCGAGTGCCATGGCAACCCAACGGCAGTGGGCCAAGGCCTTGTCTGGGAAGAACCCGGCGATCTGGCCTTGCTGGCCGCTTCGCCGCCAGTGGCTGGGGATGGCCGTTTACTCAATGGAGAAGAAGAGGAGCGGTTGCTCAATCCCGGCATTGAGTACGCCAGGGATTGCAGCGTGGCCCTGCGGCAACGCTTGGGGGTGGAGCCATGAAGCGCAGAAGCTTTTTGGCCCTGGCGCGCAAGGGGCTGGCGTGGTTCGTGGCCGGGTTGTTCGTGTATCCGGCCCTGCGTTTCGCGCTCTGGCGCGAGAAAAAAATTCGCTTGGTGCGCTTCGCGCACCAAGAACTCTCCGCCCGCACCATCAGGGATGAAGTTTGTCTGACGCCTACCCCGCGAGGACCAATGGCTTTATCCCTGCGCTGTCCCCATCTGTGTTGCGTGCTGGCTTATGATCCCAGCGCGGATATTTTTGTTTGTCCTTGCCATCGCAGCCGGTTCAATGGGCAAGGAGAATTGTTGGCAGGTCCGGCCACAACGGATCTTGCACGGTTGCCGGTCAAGGAGTTGGACAACGGCGATGTGGAAGTGGAGGTCCCGGTATAGACGAAAAGGAGAAGCGGGCATGGCCCCTACCACTTCATGGCGAAAATACATGGCAGGACTCTGGTCCGGATTGGCCGGAGGTTTCCTGGTCTGCTTTTTGGCCTGCGTTGTGTCCGGAGTGGTGTTGGCCCTGCAATACAGGCCCATGGGGCAAGTGGCCGACAATTTGCAACGCATCACCCACCTCATCCCCTATGGGTGGTTTTGGCGCGGAATCCACTATCTGAGCGGGCAGGCCTGTGCGGTCTTGGCCCTGCTCCATGTGGCCAGATACCTGTCCCAATCCTTGCCCGGCAGGGCCGGAGCCATTCAGTGGGCGCGGCTCATTGGTTGTTTGGCTCTATGTTTCGGTTTGCTCTTTACAGGCTTTCTGCTCCAGGGCGGACAAGAGGCTCTGCTGGCCGCGAGGGTACTCACTTCGACCCTGGAATCCCTGCCCCTGGCCGGTGGCCTGTTTGCACGGGCCTTGATTGGTGAAGGGGACACCGTGTTTTTCCTGCCCTATCTGCACCACTGCGTGTTC
>QZKZ01000057.1 GCA_004796465.1 Desulfovibrio sp. | reverse complement strand
TGCCGAAGCTGTCGTACTTGATCTCCTTGACGATGGTGCCGCTGGAGTCGGCCACCACGCGCAGGGAACCCAGATGATCGTAGCCGAATGCGTAGCGGTCGCCTTCCACGTCTTCCATGCCCTGGGGCAGGCGGGCCTTGTCATCGGCATAGGAAAAGTACCAATTGTGCTGCCGGGCCGTGTCGTGCACGATGCTCAGCCGGTTGTGGTTGTCGTAGGAATAGCCCTGGGTGCGCTGGAAGTTTTCCTGGCGCTGGGAAGGCCTGCCGTCGCTTTCCAGCTTGTAGCCGACCACATGGCCGCCGGGCAGGGTGACCGAGCCCAGGAAGCCGGGGTCCTGGTGCAGGAAGTAGGTGAACTCCCCGTCCCGGTGAATCTTCAAGAGGCGGCCCATACCGTCGTACTCGAACTGCTCGTTGCCCGCGCGCAGGAGCTGGTCGTTGTCCGAATACGCGTACAAGCGGCCCGCGTGGCCCCGCTGCCGGGACTGCTCGTAGGAGCGGCGGCCCTGGGCGTCATATCCGTAACGCTCGGTCTCGGTTCCGTCCCGCTTGACCTGGATCAGCCGCCCAGCCTCGTCGTAAGCGTACTCGTGCACGATCTTGCGGGTGCCCACTTTTTCGACCTTGGCCCGGATGCGGCCGGATTGGTCCGGAGACACCAAACAGAGGTAGGGACTGGCCTCAATGGCCTCGGCCATGCGTCGCAGCATCCGCTCTTGCTCCGGAGTGACCTCGCGGGGTTCCTGGGAAAGAGTTGGGGATTCCATGACAGCCTTGTCCTCGATACTCATGATGAACTCCTCATTTCGCCCTGGGGCGGGTTTGCCGAGGAGGCGCGGGTCAAGCCGCACCTACTCGATACATGAAAGCCAATACCGCGTCAAGAAAGAGTACGTGTTTTCCCATTGCGGTGTTGGCAAATATCGAGAGTGTAGCACGGCTTTTTGGGCTGAATCGTAAAAGGCGGGAATTGACCACCCCAGAACCACTTCCTGGTACCTTGCGGCCCCTTGACAGGGTTCGAGAGATTATCCCTGTTTTGGAGAAGGTTCATGATGGGGGCTGGTTGCCGGAGCGTGAAGGCGCACCTGGCCATGGAAACGGCCCGCCCTGCCCTTGGCGCAGGAAAAGGCCTCTTGCCGCGCGGCTTCACCCCCCTCAATCTTGACAACCCCCTGCCCCGTTGTTACCTCCCGTTGGCACTCGCGGAAATGGAGTGCCAACGGAGATATCATGGCCCTTGACCCTCGCGAAATGGACGTCCTGTTTACCATAGTGGAGGACTATATTGCCCGCTCCCTGCCCGTGGGCTCTCGCACCGTGGCCAAACAGTCGGGCCTCAGCCTTTCGCCCGCGTCCATGCGCAACACCATGGCCGACCTGACCGAACTGGGCTTTCTCCAACAACCCCATACCTCGGCCGGGCGCATCCCCACGGTCAAGGCCTTTCGCTTTTACCTGGACACCCGGCTCAAGCCCGTGCCCCTGCCGCGCATCAAGCGCACCAACATCAGCGATGAGCTGGAACGCGCGGGCTTGGAAATCTCCACGATCCTGGCCCGGGCCACGAAAGTGGTCTCGGACCAGACCAAGCAGATCAGCCTGATCCTGGCCCCGAGCCGCGTGGACGTGCGCTGGCGCGAGATCGACTTCACCCTGGTCAAGCCGCGTTTGGTCCTGGCCGTGCTCATCCTCGAAGGCGGCATGGTCCAGAACAAGCTGCTCGAGGTAGACGAGGACATCACCAGCGACGATCTGGTCAAGTTCCGCAACTACTTGAACGATCATTTCTCGGGCCTGACCCTGGCCGAGGCGCGGGAACGGGTGGTCGAGGACTTGCACAACGCGGAAAAGCACCTCCAGGACTTATACCGCAAGGCCCTGCGTCTGGCCCGCCACGCCGTGGACGACGCCCAGGAGCGCGAACTTTTTGTGGACGGGGCGGTGAACCTCTTTTCCCAAGGGGAAACCACTGACGTGCTGCTGATCCGCGACGTGCTCGGCCTGGTGGAAGAACGCTCCCGGCTCCTGGAGCTCCTGGACAAGACCATCCTGGCCGAGGAAGGGGCCAAGGTCACCCTGGGCCAGGAATCAGCCCTGGACGAATTCAAGGACCTGAGCGTGGTCACCGCGCCCTATGGCCGCGAGGGCGCGCAGCGGGGCGTGGTCAGCGTGATCGGGCCCATGCAGATGAATTACGCCAAGGTGGTGCCGGTGGTGGACTATATTGCCGCCACCCTGACCCAATTGCTCAAACAACGCTTCTAACTCGAAGCGATACATCACATTATACAGGAGGCATCAGGCCCCATGTCCGATCCCCACGACACCAACACAGACCCCAACATTGATTCCAAGACCGATCCCCAAACCGAAGGCGTCGAGCCCGAGGTGGACGTGACCCTCACCGACGAGGAGCTCATCGCCCTGTGCAAGGAGCGGGTCTGCGTGCTTTGCGCGGAAAAGGAAGAGGCCGACGAGGAGCGGCTGCGTTCCCTGGCCGAGATGGACAACTTCAAGAAACGGCTGCACCGGGAACAGGAAGACTTTCGCAAGTACGCGGCGGAATCCGTGCTCGCGGATCTCTTGCCCATCCTGGACAACCTTGACCTGGCCCTGGCCCATGCGGGCGACGATCCAGCCTGCCAGAACATCATCGTGGGCGTGGACATGACCCGCAAGGTGTTCCTGGATACGCTGAGGAACCATGGCCTGACCCCGCTGGGCGAAGTGGGCGAAACCTTCAATCCCGAGATCCACGAGGCCGTGGGCGAGGATGTGCGCGTGGACATGGAGCCCGGCCTGGTCAGCAGCCTGCACCAGCGCGGCTACATGCTGCGCGAGCGTCTGCTGCGGCCCGCACGCGTGGCTGTGAGCAAGTCCGCCTAAACTTTTTTCAATTCTCCCCCTTTACGAGGGAAAATTCGACCTTATGTATCACTGTTGAAAACAATCGCTTTTTTAAGAATATCCACATTGCGCAGCAGGAGGACATACAATGGGCAAGATTATCGGCATAGACCTCGGAACCACCAATTCCTGCGTCTACGTCATGGAGGGCAAGGACCCCAAATGCATCACCAACCCCGAGGGCGGCCGGACCACGCCGTCCATCGTGGCCTTCACGGACAAGGAACGGCTCGTGGGCGAGATCGCCAAGCGCCAATCCGTGACCAACCCGGAAAAGACCGTGTTCGCCATCAAGCGCCTCATGGGCCGCAAGTACTCGGCCCCGGAGGTCAAGAACTGGCTGGAGCACTGTCCCTACAAGATCGTTGACGGCGCCAACGGCGACGCCTACGTGGAGATCGACGGCAAGCAGTACAGCGCGCCCGAGATCTCGGCCATGGTCCTGCAAAAGCTGAAAAGCGACGCTGAGACCTACCTGGGCGAGACCGTGACCGACGCCGTGATCACTGTCCCGGCCTACTTCAACGACTCCCAGCGCCAGGCCACCAAGGACGCGGGCCGCATCGCGGGCCTGGAAGTGAAGCGGATCATCAACGAGCCCACGGCCGCATCCCTGGCTTACGGCTTCGACAAGAAGGCCAACGAGAAGGTCGCAGTATTCGACCTGGGCGGCGGCACCTTTGACATCTCCATCCTCGAGGTGGGCGACAACGTGGTCGAGGTCCGCGCAACCAACGGCGACACCTTTCTCGGCGGCGAGGACTTTGACCAGCGCATCATCGATTACCTGGTCGAGGAATTCAAAAAGGAAAACACGGTTGACCTGTCCCAGGACCGCATGGCCTTGCAGCGCCTCAAGGAAGGCGCGGAAAAGGCCAAAAAGGAACTGTCCTCGTCCATGGAGACCGAGATCAACCTGCCCTTTATCACCGCCGACCAGACCGGGCCCAAACACCTGCTCATCAAGCTTTCCCGCGCCAAGCTGGAATCCTTGGTCGGCGACCTGGTGGGCCGCACCGCAGAGCCCTGCAAAAAAGCCCTGGCCGACGCGGGCCTGTCCACCTCGGACATTGACGAGGTGATCCTGGTGGGCGGCATGACCCGCATGCCCTTGGTGCAGCAAAAGGTCCAGGAATTCTTCGGCAAGGAGCCCAACCGCTCCGTGAACCCGGACGAGGTCGTGGCCATGGGCGCTGCCATCCAGGGCGGCATCCTGGCCGGCGACGTCAAGGACGTTCTGCTCCTGGACGTCACGCCCCTGTCCCTGGGCATCGAAACCTTGGGCGGCGTGATGACCAAGCTCATCGAACGCAACACCACCATTCCCACGCGCAAGGGCCAAGTCTTCACCACGGCGGCTGACAACCAGCCCTCGGTGTCCATCCACGTGGTCCAGGGCGAACGGCCCATGGCCGGGGACAACATGACCCTGGGCCGCTTCGAGCTGACCGGGATCCCGCCCGCGCCGCGCGGCGTGCCACAGGTCGAGGTCGCGTTCGACATCGACGCCAACGGCATTGTCAATGTTTCGGCCAAGGATCTGGGCACGGGCAAGGAACAGTCCATCCGCATCACCGCATCAAGTGGTCTGAGCGAGGACGAGATCCAGAACCTGGTCAAGGACGCGGAGTCCCACGCCGAGGAAGACAAGAAAAAACAAAAGCTCATTGAGACCCGCAACCAGGCCGACACCCTGATCTACACCACGGAGAAGTCCATCAAGGATCTGGGCGACAAGCTGGACGCCGAAACCAAGGCTGACATCGAAGCCAAGATGGAAGCGCTCAAGGCGGTC
>QZKZ01000318.1 GCA_004796465.1 Desulfovibrio sp. | reverse complement strand
GTGCTATATTAGGGGAGAGGAAGTGCGAGCGCCAAGACCAGTATCTTGTGCGGGTAAGAGCATAAGAGCATGAAACGAAAGTATCACATCAGTCTTAACATCATTGTTCCGTTGATTTTTTCAGCTCTGTCGCTGCTGTCTTCGGTCATCGCCTATGAATTAACCATGTACGCCCTGAGCACGGGGCGTGATTCAATGCTGTACTTGACGATCTGGGCGATCGTCGTCACCGGAGGCACCTTTGCCGCTGGAGTATTGATCTCCCGTATCATCCTCAAGCCCATTGAGCAGTTTGTGGAACAGGCTGAGCGGCACCCGGCAATGCAAGCGGCTGACCAGGAAAAAGGTCGTAAGGACGGCGATCAGATTCTACGGTTTACGTCCGTGGTGGACCAAATCGCCGATCTCATGGGAAAAGTGGAGGCAAGGGAGCTGTTCCCCGAGATCATTGGCCAAAGCAAGCCCATTCGGCGTGTTTTAAGCCAAATACTCAAAGTCGCGCCCACAGACGCAACCGTGCTGATTACCGGTGAATCAGGCACGGGAAAGGAACTCGTCTCGGCATCCATCCTCAAGCACAGCAAAAGGCAGAATAAGCCGTTCGTGGCGGTCAACTGTGCGGCCATTCCCCAGGGGTTGCTGGAAAGCGAACTGTTCGGCCACGAAAAGGGGGCGTTTACCGGCGCGGATTCCATGAAGCGAGGAAAATTCGAAGTGGCTCATGAGGGCACCTTGTTTTTGGACGAGATTGGAGACATGCCCCAGGAAACCCAGGCCAAAATATTGCGAGCCCTTGAGTTGGGCGTATGCGAACGAGTAGGTGGCTCCCGGCCCATACGATTTGACGTGCGGCTTATTGCCGCCACCAACAAGGACTTTCAGAAAATGATTGAAAAGGGGGAGTTCCGCGAGGACTTGTACCACCGGCTCAACGTGTTCCCTATCCTTATCCCGCCCTTGCGTGAGCGCCGCGAGGATATCGCGCTGTTGGCCCAGTATTTCCTTGAAAGGTTCAACAAGGAGCTTCAACTTACATCCGAAGCCCTGCAACTGCTCATGTCCAGTCCTTGGCCAGGCAATGTCCGGGAACTGCGCAACGTCATGGAGCGTGCGGCTGTGTTGGGCAGCAAGGACAGGGTCATTGAACCCCGCCATTTGTCGGGCCACGTGCTGGACCGCAGCATGCCGTCGGACGTTGAAGAGCTTCCTGACGGAGTGAGCCTGGATCAGCAATTGGAAGAAATGGAAAAGGCCATGATTCTGGCCGCACTCGCCAAGACCGGCGGGGTTCAGGCCCGGGCCGCTGAATTATTGGGCGTCAAGGTCAGGAGTCTGTGGCACCGCATCAAGAAGTATGACATCAACGTGCAGGTCATGAAGAACTAGGCAACCGACTGGGCACCTCATTCGGGAAGGGGTACCCTTCCTCTTCGATATCTTGGAAGACGCAAGCCTCTCCAATATCGAGGCATAAGAAAGCCCCGTGAAGGAAGCACGGGGCGTTTGATAGGTAATGCTACCCAAAGGTGTGCTGGGGCAGGCAGATATAGAGAATCAGCGTTGCCAGAGTGCTGTGGAGGGGACCGCTGAGCCGCCTGCGGTCGCCGTGATCAAGCAGGCGTCCGTGCCCGCATCCACGATGGTGACCGTAAGGTCTCCTGAAGTGTACATGTTCAACTGCGCATCGGAACAGCTAAAGGTCCTGCTCTCAAGCAGAGCTAGGCCGTGGGAAAGATCGCATGCGCCCATGGCCGCAGCCACCCCTCCTTCCTGCACCTTAACGCGGGCATCGTCGCTCATGCCCAGGTAATTCGGCAAGGCTACTGCGGCCAAAATGCCGAGGATCACGAGCACGACGATTATTTCTATAAGAGTGAATCCTTTGTTCATAACCTCTCTCCCCTCTTTTCTGGTGTCGTGCCGGACACCTTTTGCTCTAAGATGAAAACATGATGATGTTGCTAGTGCACAAATAGTGCCGAGGTAGTCTGTCGGGAAGAAAAGGCAAAAAAAAACCCCCGGCGCAAAGCCGGGGGGTTCGAGCGAACGTGGTGTGTTTTAGTTTAGTTGTAGGACCAGTTGGCAGTGGTAGCACCGTTGCTGGAACCATCAGCCGTAGCGGAAATGTCGCAAGAGGTGCCGGCGCCAGCAACGATGGTGACGGTCAGGCCGCCGGAAGTGGTGAGGTCGGCGTTAGCGTCGGCGCAAGTGAAGGTGGTGCCTTCGAGCAGGGCGTTGGCCAAGGTCAGGTCGCACTGACCCATGGCGGCGGCGATGGCGCCTTCTTCAACTTGGTCGCGTGCGGATTCTTGCATGTCCAAGTACTGGGGCACGGCCACAGCGGCCAGGATGCCAAGAATAACCAGAACGGCGATGATCTCGATAAGGGTAAAACCTTTGCTCATGATAACCTCGCTTTACTTTGGGTTGGTTTTTTACCTTTGTGGTGTCAACTCTCCCTGAAAACACCTCAACCATATGTGCAACTTCTCGATCTACTTAGCAGAAAGCGTGCCGCCACGGAAGAGAAAAATGGATTATTTCCAGGGGCAAAGCCGGAAATGACGTGTGAAGCGGCCAGGAGAAGATGCTTAAGCGCTACGGAGGCCGCTTGTAGTGTGAAAAAAATGGCAAGTGCTGCAAGAAATGTAGGAGGGGCATCAAAAAATGAAGCATTCAAAATTTTGGAGAGACGCAAGGGCGCAAAATGCAGGAAGTTTTTTTAAGTTGCTTATATAAAAGAACTATTTGAACGATAGTGATGGAGAGAGGATAGCGACAGTCGCAATGCTTGCTTTTGTGATATTGCCTGTATCTTTCGTATTCAGGAATTTTTGCAAGAGCCGTGCTGGTCTCAGTGGTGGAGGTCTTGTCGTGTGAAGGCGGTATAAGTCGCTAGTTGAAAATACTCGAAGGGTAGATGTGCTAGCCAGCTGAGAATTAAGGATATAATGGGAGTGAAAAGGAAAAAAAGCAAGAAGAGAGTGTTTTTTTCTCAAGGCGTGTGACTTTTTCCATGCCAGGTGCGTAGTTAATATATAAGGAAAGAAAATGGGAGGGATGGCAGAGGATTCGCAATTGGCTACGCAAGCCGGGCAGGGGGACATGGAGGCTTTCTCCATGTTGGTCGCAAAACACCAGGAAGCGGTGTTCAACTTGGCCTTGCGCATGACCGGCGTGTACCAGGACGCCGAGGATTTAGCACAGGATACTTTTTTACGAATCCACGCCAAGCTGGGGGACAGCTATGACCCCGAGCGTCCCTTTGCGCCATGGATGTTCGCAATTTGCCTCAACCTGGTACGGGATCACCTTCGTAAAAAGTCCCGAGGCCGGAAATTGTATGAGCAAGAACAGCCTGCAATCGAACATGCGCCCGGCCCGGAGGAGAAAGTTGCTGATGCCCAATCACACCACAATCTCGGTCTCTGTTTGGCCGAGCTTCCTGTTTCCCTGCGCGGGGCTGTTGTCATGAGATACTATCTTGACCTTTCCTTTGCGGATATCGCGGCGGCCATGGGAGTGTCTTTGAGCACGGCCAAGATGCGGGTTTACCGCGGACTGGACAAACTCCGCGCAATGGTTGGCAATGGGGCGCAAGGGGGGGGTATATTATAATGATGGAAAAGAAAGTTTTTCGTGAATTGGTGCTGGAAGGCAATGGCCGGAAACGGAGTGACGTTGGCGAAGGTAAAGTCTCCATGGGCGCGCAAGCCGGTGAGCGGCTGTTGACGGCTCGGCCCGAGCTTCAGCGCCGGCTGGCGTCGTTTCGCAGCCTTGAGACGGCCATGCGTTCGGAGGGGGGAGTGGCTCCGCCGGATGGGTTTGTCGATCGGATCGCAACAAAGGCGATGGTGCAAGAGACGCAAGGCGATGCAGCAGGACCAACAAGAAGGGTGTTCGGGATATCTCCTGCCGAGGGATGGGCCATGGCCTATGCGCTTGTTGGGTTATTTTTCGCTTTTATCGGTCTTTTTATCGCCGTGGAGATCAAGAAGTATGGCGATCCTGGACATTATATTTCCTGGGTAGGTATAGAGATGCGTCTGGCTATGCTTACTGCACTAGTGTTTTCCCTCTTGTCTTTGCTGTTGCTCAAAGGGGGGGGGCTGGCTCGAAAAGCAATCCTGGCAATTGTGGTGCTGTATGCCTTGGGCATCGCCATTGCTGCTCATAAAATATCGGTTGTGGATTCGGGTTATGCCCGGAATTCATTCCTTTTGTTCATTGGCGCTGTTATCCTTGCCTTGTTCTCGCTTTTTCTCAGGATAAGGATCCAAGTAAGTACAAGGCAAGAAAACACTGTGTCCATTCGGACGCGGTTCAGTAGGGAGGCGAGACAGCAATGAAACGATTCGGAAAGGGCGACGGCGGCTTCACCATGTTGGAGATCATTGCGGTGATAGTTGTTGTGGCCGTTCTCGCGGCCATGGCGTTTTCGAGTATGGACCGAAATGATGAAACCGTTGCTACTGCAAGGGCCATTGAAAGCCAACTACGTTTTGCTCAGCTCAAAGCCATGAGTGACGTGGAGGAGTGGGGGATTCAAGTAACTGCGGACAGCTGTACCCTGATGTATAACGGAATTGCCTCGACCACGGTCTTCATGCCTGGAGAAAGCACCAGTATCTATAATTTTCCAAGCGGAGTTACTGTTTCGGGGGGAACTGGGCTTATTGAGTTTGATTATCGTGGCAT
>QZKZ01000040.1 GCA_004796465.1 Desulfovibrio sp. | reverse complement strand
CGCGCGAGGACATTTCCGATGATATTTTTCCCCGCTACAGCTTTTACTTCAAGTGGCTCGGCTTTACCGAACCCCATCCCATCCGCGCCTGCGGCGTGTACCATAAGGACGCGGCCAAGGCCGGGGATGTGCAGGAGATGGTGAGGCGGGAAACTGAGAAGATGTTGGGGGTGTAAACGTCGTGGGAGGGGGCAGCAATTGACATCGTACTTCCCTTGAAAAACATGACAAAATAGATTACCGAGACACCTCTTCCGAACACTCCTATATAAGTAGCGAAAATGAGAAAAATTAAATTTACTCCTTTTGTTGCATTCTTATGTGCTCAACTCGGATATGGCGTGTTGCCTGTCACCGTATCTTTACTAGAAGGAAATGCTTTCGTATCAGAGACTCATCCCGATCCATTTTTCGGAAGATTTTTTATTTGGCCAATCTCATTTATCATCCTCTTTCCCGCAGTAACGTACTTCTTACGCCAATTCAACATCAGAATAGGTGAAGCGCTAGATGCTGCCTCCAACGAAGGCATCCTTGCCAACTCCAAAACAAAAGAACGCGCCTATGCACTGAAGAAAATGATCAGCTCGAGATACAAGCATATTACTATTGGAGTTATCACTGCTATATATGGGTATTACTTTGCTATAAATATACTAGAAGTCCCTATCATGGCGAGTTGGCCCTTTGGTAATGTTTTTGGCTTTTCATATCTATTCTGGGTTTCAGTACTTATTTGGCTTGTAAATGCATTTGTATTACTTAACTTTGTTGTAGATCTCGTCATATGGATACGACTCGGCTTTGTCCTCGCATCGGGTTATAAAGATGGCGAATTCTCTCCAATGCCCTACCATCCCGACAATGCAGCTGGCCTCTCTCTGTTTGGAAGCGTTTCCGTATCAATATATAAAATATTCATAATACTCGTACTTTTTGTTTGCCTTAATACATACATGAGCATCTTGCTCTATCCCGAGTACTCCATCGCCAAGATCGCAACATACAGCGTAGGCATACTCAGCTCATTTATTGCTGCAATAATTACTCTTCCACTATCTTTCATTATGCCAATGCTTCCACTAAGGAATTTACTTATTCGCATAAGAAGAGAAAAATTAAAACAGATTAGAATTGGTATAAAAAAACTCCACGACAACATATATGAAAATGACAGCAGCAATGAAGCAATAAAGGAGAGTCTTGAAAGACTTAAATTGATGGACAATCTCTACCAGAAAATACTCAAGATACCTGCGTGGCCATTTAATGGCAGAGTCGTTAAAGTATACATTACGTCAACTCTCACACCAGCATTTATTTTCATCATCGATTTGCTTTTTAAACTGCGTGGCATGGAATAATGCTTACTTCACCATCAAATACTACATTGGCGTCTCGGTATCCGTGCGACCAGAAACTCCATCCACTTGATTCGCATGAGCCCCCTCACCCCGCCTTGCGAAAAAACACATACACCGCCAAACACAACAAAATCACCGCGAAAATCTTCTGAAAGACCTCGGTGGGTACGTTGATGAGCAGCCTGGACCCCACTTGCGCGCCGATGGCCCCGCCCAGGCCCAGGAGCACCCCGGCGCGCCAGTCAATGTTGGCCAGCTTGTTATGGGCAATGAGCGCGGACACGGAAATGATCAGGATGCCCAAAAAGGACGTGCCCACGGCCTTTTGCGCGGTGTAGCCCATGAACAACAACAGGGGCACCATCAAAAAGCCCCCGCCCAACCCAGAAAAAGACGCGCCCACGCCCACCACCAAGCCCAGGCCGAACAACACGGAATACAGGGACACACCGGTCATCACGATCTCCTTATATATTGTGTGCTAGTGCTTGTTCAGAAGCCGGGCCAAGACCTCGCTGAGGTGCAGGACTTCCAGGTCAAGGCCTTGGCGCTGGGCCCCGCCGCGAAGCTGGAGCACACAACCCGGGCAATCCGCGACCAGGGTGGCGGCTCCGGCCTGGCTCACGCCCGTGAGTTTGGCCCCGAGCAAACGGCTGGATATCTCGGGAAAGCTCATGCAATAGCTGCCGCCGAAACCGCAGCACACATCCTCGTCCTCATATCCAACCGGCTCGATTCCGGCCAAACCCAGCACTTGCCGGGACACTTCCGGCCCCTTGGGGCCACAGCGCATGTGGCAAGGCGCGTGGTAAGCCACGGACTGGTCCTGACCGGCAAAGCCTTGCCAATCCAGGTCGCAGATGTCCCGCAAAAAGCTGTTGAGATCGTGCACCCTAGCGGCCAAGGCCTTGGCTTGGGCCTCATGTTCGGTTCCTTGGCACAGCTTGGGCAGATGTTCGCGTAGGTGCAGGGCGCAGGACGGACACAGGGTCAGGACAGCGTCGCATTGCGCGGGGTCGAACCTGGCCAGAATATCGCGGGCCATGCGCGCCGAGCCCTTGAGATCGCCCTTGAGGTACAGGGGCAAGCCGCAGCAGGACTGGCCCTTGGGATAGTTGAGGGCCACGTTGCCCGCCAGGGCCAACTCGTGGGTGGCAATGAGCTGCTCGGGATAAAAGAAGTCCTGCACGCAGCCTCCGAACAACAAGACTTTTGCCTTGGGCGATTCGGGCTGCTCCAATTCGCCGGGCCTGATGTTGCGGAAGGGGCGCTTGGCCATGGCAGGCAAGGTGCGCATGTCCCGGGCCGGGTCCATGAACCTGGGCAGATCCACCCGCCGCTCCCTGCCTTTGGCCAGGAGACTCATGGCTGGTTTGGCCGCCTTGAGCAGGCCGTGGAACAGAGGCCGGCGCGGCAGAACAACAGAGGCAAGACCCTGCACCAGGCCCGCGCCCTTGTCCTCGCGGTTGCGGCAACGGATCTCGTGGATCAGCGCGGGCAGGTCGATATCCGCCGGGCAGGTCTCGGCGCAGCGGCCGCACTGCAAGCAATTGTCCGCGAGCAGAGCTGCCCGGTCCGGGTCGTGAAAGGCCTGGGTCAGGATCACGCCCACCGGCCCCACGTACACCTGGCCAAAGCCGTGCCCGCCCACGGTGCGGAACACGGGACAGACATTGGCGCAGGAACCGCAGCGCACACAGCTCATCACTTGGGACAAAACCGGGTCTTGCGCCAGCCCCGTACGCCCGTTGTCCAGGAGCAGGAAGTGCAGGTCCTTGGTCCCGTTCGGGGCCGCGCTGCAGGGCATGGGACCGGACACCCAGGTCACGTAGGTGGTGATGTATTGGCCCGTGGCGGACCGGGGCAGGACATTGACGACCTTAAGGGCCTGCTCCAAGCCAGGCAAAAGTTTGTCGATGCCGAAAAGCGCGACATGCACGGGCGGGAGCGTGACGACCATCCGGCCGTTGCCCTCGTTGGTCACGATGCCGATGGAGCCGGTGCCTGCCAAGGCGAAGTTGGCTCCGGAAATGCCCATGTCCGCCTGGAAGAACTCCTTGCGCAGGGCGCGGCGGGCCACGTTGACCAGCACCTCGGGATCGGGCGGCTGCTCCTTGCCCGTGACCTTGCTGAACAACCCGGCCACTTGCTCGCGGGACAGGTGAATGGCGGGCATGACCATGTGCGAGGGGTTTTCGCCCCGGAGTTGGATGATCCACTCGCCCAGATCGGTCTCAATGACGGTGAACCCCTTGTCTTCCAGATAAGGGTTGAGGTGCGTTTCCTCCGAGGTCATGGACTTTGACTTGGCGATGCGCTTCACTTCGCGTTCCCCGGCGATCCGGGCGACATGCGCATTGGCGTCTTCCGCGCTTGCCGCGAAATGTACGCTCGCACCCTTGGCCTCGGCCCTGTCCCTGAAATCCGCATGCAGCTCGTCCATACGTTGCATGGCGTCCAAGCGCAGGGCCGCCACCTCGCGAATCAGGCCTGCCCGGTCAAGGTGGGCAAAGGCCTTGGCCCGGGCCAAGGGGTAGGCTCTGGCGAACGCCTCCAGGGCCCGCGCCATATGGGGGTCGGCCAGCAATCCCGCCAATTCCTTGCGATAGGTTTTGAGTCCCTTGCTCATATCTCCTCCACAAGGATGACCGCCAACTCGGCAGGCCCATGCGCGCCCAGAGTGAGCACCCGCTCGATGTCCGCGGTGCGGCTCGGGCCGGTGATGAAGGTCAGGGGACGCCCCTCGGCCAACAAGGGCTCGAGATCCGGGGCCAGACTCAAGGCGTCCCCACGCAAGCCCGAAACAGGCAGCAGGGCCACGTGCTTTTCCGCGATCATGGAGGCCAGCCGCGTGTCTTCAGTGGTAGCGCCCATCTCCTCGGCAACCACCAGGGTGCCGGTCTCGGCGATTCCGTAGAGGGCCAGGGACACGCCCAGGTCTATGCCCTGCTTGTTCTCGCGGAGTCCGCTGGAAATAAATGTGATTTCCTTTTCTCCGCACAGTTCGGCCAACTGGGCCTGGTGTTCCGGCGCAAGGCCGGGCGCGGCCAGAGTCCGCGCTTCACCGGCAACGGGTTTCTCCAGGGCGGCGCACAGGTCCACGGCCAAGGCCAGGGCCAAGGATAGGTCCTGCACTTGGTGCGCCTCGGCA
Organism: Desulfovibrio sp.; assembly: GCA_004796465.1. Lineage (GTDB taxonomy): Bacteria > Desulfobacterota > Desulfovibrionia > Desulfovibrionales > Desulfovibrionaceae > MADRE1. The sequence goes on along the minus strand of QZKZ01000040.1, from coordinate 72 downwards.
GAAGCCGCGTGGAGCGACTCGACAAAAGATTCCATGTATTGAGGTGGTTGCGTCATATTATCTCCTGTAGTT
>QZKZ01000140.1 GCA_004796465.1 Desulfovibrio sp. | reverse complement strand
GCCATGTTCCTGGCGCTTCTGGCCAACCGCAACATCATCGCGCCCATTTCCACGACCAAGGACGAGGAAATCCGCCTGCGCCTGGAAGAAGGTTGCGTGGAAACGCTCATCACCCTCTCTGGCAGCGGCTATGGGGTTGAGCCGGTTCCCAACCACGGGACCCACGAATTTCTCGACACTTTGCGGGACGCTAACCGGCCCGGCTTGATCCTGTTCAGCAGCGGCTCCACGGGCAAGCCCAAGGCCATGATCCACGACCTGGACCGGCTGCTCGGGGTGTATGAATCGCGAAAGCCCCGGTCCATGGCCATTCTCGTGTTCCTCATGTTCGACCACATCGGCGGCCTGAACACCCTGTTCAACGGCTTGGCCATGGGCGCGTTCCTGGTCCTGTGCCAGAGCCGCGACGCCCATGAAGTGGCCTCCCTGGTGGAGAAGCACAAGATCACGCTCCTGCCTGCCTCCCCCACCCTGCTCAATTTGCTGCTTATGGCCGAGGTGGCCCAAAGCCACGACTTGTCTTCCCTGCGCATGGTGACCTACGGCACCGAGCCCATGCCCGAGAGTTTGCTGGCCCGGATCAAGAAAATCCTGCCCAAGGCGCGATTGATCCAAACCTTTGGGGCCAGTGAAACCGGCATCGCGCAAACCTTTTCCAAGTCTTCCCAGTCCACCCTGCTGCGCATTGACGATCCACATACAGAATTCAAGATCGTGAGCGGAGAATTGTGGCTGAAAAGCGCGACCCAAATCCTGGGCTATCTCAACCACCCCGGTGACAACTTCACTGACGACGGCTGGTTCCGCACCGGAGACCTGGTCGAGGAGGCTGGGGACGGTTTTCTGCGCATCGTGGGCCGCACCCGCGAGGTGATCAACGTAGGCGGGCAAAAGGTGCTGCCCGCGGAAGTGGAATCCGTGCTCCTGGAAATGGAGGGGGTGGCGGACTGCCTGGTGTTCGGCCAAAGCAACGTGATCACCGGCCAGATGGTGGTGGCCGAAGTGACTCCGGCCAAGGACGCCGATGCCAAGGCCCTGAAAAAGGACATCCGCCGCTATTGCCGGGAGCGGCTTGATCCGTACAAGGTTCCTTCGAAAGTTATTCTCCAGGACAGTGTGGCCTTCAGCGACCGCTTCAAGAAGATTCGGCGCAAGGACGACGCGGAATAGTTGGCCTCAGCATGTCCAGATACTCTTGCCCTGCGGAAAATATCACCATGAATCCCGAACCTTCCACTGAAACCACACAAGACGACTCCCAAGCAGACATCCGAAAGGTCCAAAATTTTTGGAACAACAATGTCCTGTTTTCCGGGGAATCCATGCATGAGCCGGGTTCCAAGCAGTGGTTCGAGGAACATGAAGCCACGATCCATACGGACTGCCTGCCTGGAGGAGTTGATCCCATCTACACCCTGGGCCTTGATGTTGCCAGCCGAATCCTCGATGTGGGCTGCGGTCCGGGCTTTTGGGTGCGGTATTTCCTTCGGAGCGGGTACGCCAACGTCTCCGCATGCGACCTGACCCCCACAGCCGTGGACATGACGCGAAAAAGCCTGGACCTCTTCGGCCTGGCCACCCAAGGGGAGATCACCCAAGGCAATGCCGAGGACCTTCCGTTTGCCGATGCCTCTTTTGACCACGTCAACTGCCAAGGAGTCATCCACCATACGCCCAACACCCTCAAATGCATCGAGGAATTCTCCCGCGTGGTGAAACCGGGGGGCACTGTGTGTTTTTCCGTGTACTACAAGAATTTCTTGTTGCGAAATAAGGCGCTGCTGACCCTGGCCACGGGCATGATGAAAAAATTTGTTTACCTCAAGGGCAGGGGACGGGAACAGATGCTCACCAATGATCCGGAGGAACTGGTCAGGCGCTACGACGGCCAGGACAACCCCATAGGCAAGGCCTACACTTACAAGGAACTCGAGGGAATGGTCGCCCCCTGGTTCACGGTGGAAAAAAGAGCCCGGCAATTTTTCCCTGCCCGGGCCTTTCCCATGGCGGTTCCCCGCCCTCTCCACAGATACCTGGACAGGAAACATGGCCTTTTGATTGTCCTGTTCCTTCGAAAAAAACCATAGGCCTGCAATGTCAACACTCAACAATTTCCCCGGCATGACCGCTCACTGCATGTTCTTCTCCCCATGCTGTTTTACAAGTGGAGCACCCCTCAGCCCCGTTTCGTGCTTTCCTGATATACAACGGAAGGATTATCCATGACCCCTTCATCCTTGCTCCGATCCTGGCCCGTATACTTGGCCCTGTTGATTCTGTTGCTGTTTACCTGGTGGGTTCGGTTGCCTGAACTTGTCCCGGCCTTTGCCTGGTCAGGGTTCTCGCCCATGCATTACGCGGAGCTGGTCCTGCATCCCGACCACTATGCCAACGACTTTCCCAATGGCGTGGCGCAATATGCCTGCAGCGCCGTGGTCCAGGTCTATCCCCTGGCCCAATCCCTGGGCATCCCGGCCCAGGACGTGCTGCCGGTCTTTGTTGTTTGCGAATACCTGTTTCTGGTCCTGTGCGGCATCCTGCTTGTGCGTTCCCTCAAACCCGATTCCGGGCATGTTTTGCCCGTTCTTGTGGCGACCATGCTCGTTGAGATGG
>QZKZ01000385.1 GCA_004796465.1 Desulfovibrio sp. | reverse complement strand
TCAAAAGATAACGTCAACGAATGAACGGCGTGGGGTTGGCGGGCTTCGCCCGGTAAGGCAACGTCTACGTCAAAGTCAAAGTCGTGGGGCTCTGCCCCACACCCCGCAAGGGCATGATGCCCTTGACCCCATTTGGGTTTGGGATTGTTTTTTAGGGGGGAGTTGATGCGTGAGGGTTTAGCTCTAATGAAATGGGGCAGCGACTTTTCGATCAGGGGACATCCTGTCCGGTTTTCTCTCCCGGCAGCGGATCGAACACAAACCAGCAATATGATTGTTGCTGGTAGTCGACCCAAAGCAACACCTTTGGACATGACCAAACAAGGTCAAGGGGATTTAGAGATTCTTAGTCCATAAGGCCTTAGAATGTCTTATGCCCGTGGTGCATGCCCTTGCGGGGTGTGGGGCTTGGATGTTCTTAGGCTTGAAAAGCCTTAGAACACCTTATGCAGCTCTGCTGTGAGAGCCCCACGACGTTGCCGTTCTTGGCGAAGCCCAAAAACAATACGTCGTTATCCGTTGACGTTATCTTTTGACGTTCCCTACTTACCCAACGTGCCGCATGATGCAGGCGCCCCAGGAGTAGCCCACGCCGAAGCCCACGAGCATGGCTGTGGTTCCTGGCTCGACGCGGTCTTCTTTGAATGCCCGGGCCAGGGCGATAGGGATGGTGGAGGACACGGTATTGCCCACCTCGGACAGATCCAGGAGGAACTTGTTTTCCGGGATGTCGATGGTGTCGCGCAGCCGTTGCAGGATATAGATGTTGGCTTGGTGGAACACGAACAGGTCGATGTCGCCGAAGGGGATGCGGGCTTTACCCAGGAGTTCGTTGACCGCGCGCGGCACCACGCGCAGGGTGAACTTGAAGATTTCGGGCCCGTTCATGAACAGGCAGCCGTCCCGGTCGTGGGTGATGAAGTTTTCGGTGCGGCCGAGGCCCCAGGGGCCGGGAAAGGGTTGGCGCAAGCCGCCTTGTTTAATGATCAGGTTCTTGGCGCCGCCGCCGTCCGTGCCGTAGACAAAAGGGCCCAAGGGCGCGAGGCCGTCGTCTTTGCGGGAGCCGACCCAGGTGGCGGCTGCTCCGTCCGAGAATATGGTCTGCACGCGCTTGTCGTCGGGGTGCAGGTATTTGGAGTAGGTCTCGGCCGTGATCAGCAGGACGTTGGTGGCTTGGCCCGTTTCGATGAGCCCTTTGGCCATGCCCAGGCCGTAGACGTAGCCCGAGCAGCCCAGGCCGATGTCGCAGGCCCCGATGGTGCGCGGGATGCCCAGCCGGTCCTGGATCAGGCAGGCCGTGGCGGGCAAGGGGTGGTCGTGGCTTTGCGAGCAGAAGATGATGAAGTCAATATCTTCCTTGGCGCAGGGGTTCTCTTCGAAGAGCTTTTGGGCCGCGAGCACGCCCAGGTCCGAGCTGCACTGGTCCGGCGCGGCGATGTACCGCACGTTGATCCCGGTTTTTTCCTGGATTTTTTCCACGGACCATTCGGGAAAGCGTTGGGCCAGCTCCGCCGTGGTAATCCGGGTTTCGGGCAAATAATGGGCAATGGCCTTGACGTATGCCTGCATGGAATGGGTCTTTTGTTGGGGGGTTGAGGTGTAGTGACCGGAAGTTGTGCAATATGCTGGAACCCTGTTGCGGTCAAGTGACAAATGCGTGTCTAAACGCAAGCCGCTCTTGACCCTGCTTGGGCGTGCAAGCTAAAGTCCGGGCCAAGGACAATGGCTTTATGCCCCCGAATTTCCATGGAGGACCGGATATGCCTGTTGTGCGCTTCGCCTGCTTGCTGCTGACCCTGCTCTTGCTCGCTGCTTGCACCATCCGCACGGGAACCCAACCCCAGGAAACGGAACCAGAGCCGCCGCCGCGCATGGAATCCGTGACCGTGGATTCCCTCAATGTCCGTTCCGGTCCGAGCACGGGGTACAGTGTGATCGAAACGATCCACAAGGACGATTCCGTGGAGGTTTTGGACCGCGAGGGCAAATGGATCAACATCGTGACTCCCGAAGGCCAGGACGGCTGGGCCCACGGCGGATACCTCACGGGCTTTGACGACATTGAACGGCCACGCGTGGTCACCGAGGCTTACAGCAGCCTGGACACGGTCAAGGTCCATTCCGGCCCGGGCACGGAGCACGGCGTGGTGGAAGTCATCCATAAAAACGATATTGTTGAGGTCATGGGCCGTGACGGCGACTGGGTCAAGGTCCGCACGCCGCTCAATCAGTACGGCTGGGTGTATGGCCCTTATCTCACGGACACCGCGCCGGCCACGCAGGAAGAAGAGCCCGCTGATGCGCCTGATTCCGCCCCCGAGGGCCAAGCCGACAATGAAACGTAAACACCAATACCCCCCGGAATAACGACAACCAAGGGAGTTCCATATGCATGTTTATCGCTTCGCCGCTTTGATCCTGTTGGTTCTGCTCCTCGCGGCCTGCACCGTGCGGACCGAGACCCGTCCCCAATCGTCTTCCCCGCCGCCCCGCTACGAATCCGTGACCGTGGATTCGCTCAATGTCCGCTCTGGTCCGGGCATGGAGCACGGCGTGATCGAGGTGGTGCACAGGCACGACTCCCTGGAGATATATGGCCGCGAGGGTAACTGGATCAACGTGCGCACCCCCCTCAATCAGGTGGGCTGGACCTATGGCGCGTACCTCACCGGTTTTGACATCCCGCGTCCCAGCCAGCCTTCCGGCGCCAACGATTCGGGCGTGGAGTCCGAGGAATTCATTCCGCCCGCGCCCGAGGACGTGCCCGCACCCGGGGACGAGCAGAACAACGAGGAAGCCCCCGCGCCCACGCCCACCATTTAGCTCTTGGCGGCTCTGAGCAAGGGCTGCTTCATATCAGATAATAAGGCCGGGGTATTGCCCCGGCCTTGCTTTCCCTCGCTTTTCCCCTTCCCCCTTGACCCCGCCCGGAAATGGACGGATACTGCCGTGATGCGCTGCTGGGGGAAACAGCGCACCACCCCCGTATTTTCCGGCCTTATACCCGCCGGATTATTCGATTTTATCAAGGAGGCGTTTATGTTAGTGGCGTGCATGATCGACGGCGGCTTTTTCCAAAAAAAGGTGTTCGGCATCAAACGGCCCGAGCCTGTCACGGCCGACGACGTGATCCAATGTTGCAAAAACCTGTTCAATGACGAGGAGTTCCAGGGCGACACCCTGTTCCGCATCTTCTACTACGACTGCTACCCGGCCGAGGGCTCGGCCACCAACCCCATTTCCGGCAAAACCCTGGACTTTTCCGACGCCCCGGTGTCCCGCTACCGCAGGAACTTTCTCGACGACCTCAAGCTCAAGCCCCGCGTGGCCCTGCGCTTGGGCGAACTGATCACCACGGGCTGGAAGATTCCCCAGAACCGCACCCGGGAGATCATCGACAAGATCGAGACCGGCCAGCACTTGCAGGAAGACGACGTGCACCTCGACTTCACCCAGAAGCAGGTGGACATCAAGGTCGGCCTGGACATCGCCTGGCTCTCGGGCAAGCGCATCGTGGACAAGATCATCCTGGTCACGGGCGACTCCGACTTCATCCCGGCCATGAAGTACGCCCGCAAGGAAGGGGCCATGGTCTTTCTCGCGCCCCTTGGCCACTACCCCCTGCGCGAAGGGCTGCAAGAGCACTGCGACGGCATCATCGACATGGTCTATCCGGGCTGATCAGCCTGGAACGAGCGGAGCATCACTTGGTCGTGTCGAACCCCTTGAGGGCTTGGGCCAACTCGACCATGGCCGGGTCCGAGGAGTTTTCCCAGGCCCGCATGATGCAGTTGCGGCCCGCTTCCTTGGCCTGGTACATGGCTGCGTCCGCGGCGGCCACCAGCAGGGTGGCGTGGTTGTCCGGCCCGGGCCTGGCCACGGCCACGCCCATGGACAGGGTCACGTGGTCCGAGACCTGCGAGCTTTTGTGGTCGATTTCCAGGATCGCCACTTCCCGGGCAATGGCCTCGGCCACCTGCATGGCCCCGCCCAAATCGGTCAGGGGCAGGAGCACCACGAACTCCTCGCCGCCGTAGCGGGCCAGCAAGTCGCCGGGCCGTTTGAGCGCCGAGCCGATGGCCCGGGCCACGGCCTTGAGGCACTCGTCCCCGGCAATGTGGCCGTAGGTATCGTTGTAGCGCTTGAAATGGTCGATGTCGCACAGGATCAGGGCCAGTTCCCCTTTTTCCCGCTTATGCCGCCGCCATTCCGCGGCCAGGTATTCGTCGAAGTGGCGGCGGTTGGCTACCTGGGTCAAGCCGTCCACCGCGGCCAAGCGCGTGAGTTGCTGCTCGGCGCGGATGCGCTCGGCAATCTCCTGCTGCAGGTGCGCGTTCTGCTCTTCGAGCTTGCGGCGCATGGTGAGCAGGGAGAGGTGCAGCCTGACCCGCGCCAGGACCTCCTCCAGTTGAAAGGGCTTGGTGATGTAGTCCACGCCTCCGGTCTCGAATGCCTTGACCTTGTCCTCCACGTCGTCCAAGGCGCTGATGAAGATCACGGGCAGGTTCCGGGTGGCGGGGTTCTCCTTGAGCCTGCGGCACACGGCGAACCCGTCCATGCCCGGCGGCATCATGATGTCCAGGAGCACCAAGTCCGGGACCTTGGCGGCCACGGCCTTGAGCGCCAGCTCTCCGGAAATGGCCGGGCGCACCTCGTAGCCCTCGCGGCCCAGCATGCGCCTGAGCACGGTCAAGTTCTTGGGCTCGTCGTCCACGATGAGTATGTCGAATCCCGTGTGGCTCATGATCCGTTGCCCACCATCTCTTGCAGGAGGTCGAAGCGGTAGCCGCGCACCAAGGCGAGCAAGGCGTCGGCCAATTCCGGATCAGCGTCCCGGACACGTTCCACAGCGGTGACCGCCCTGTCGTAGGCAAAGTCCGCGCTGGCCCGCCTGATTTCCCTGAGCAGGCCCGGCTCGATCCCGGCCAGCCTGGTTTTGGCCTCATGCCGCTCCAAGCCGTTTTGCCCGTTGTTGTCCACATCAGAATCCAGTGGCTCGGGCTCTTCCTCGAACTCGAACTTCATGCCCATATGCTCGGCCATCTTTGCGAAAATTTCCTCGCCCTTAAAGGGCTTGCGCACGAATCCGTCGCACCCCGCGGCCAGGGCCTCGGCTTCGTCCACGTCAAATGCCGAGGCCGAGATGCAAAGAATGGTCATGTCCTTGCCCCATTCCTGGGTGCGGATCGCGGCAGTGACCTCGAACCCGTTCATCACGGGCATGCGCTTGTCCATCCAGATCAGGTGGGGCCGCCATTCCCGGGCCATGGCCAGGGCCATGCCCCCGTCCTCGGCCTCTTGCAGTTCGTGCCCCAGGGGCGCGAGCAGGTTGCGCAGAATGAGGCGGCTGGTGCGGCTGTCGTCGGCCAGGAGGATGCGCCGCAGGGGCTCGTCGGGCGCGAGGCCCGACACCCTGAGCCCTGCGGGCGTTTGGCGTTCCGCGCCCTTGGCCTGTTCCACGGGGATGGTGAAGGAAAACCGCGAGCCCTGGCCTTCCTGGCTCTCGGCAATGAGTTCCCCGCCCAGGAGTTCAACGAACTTGCGGCTGATGGCCAGGCCCAACCCCGTGCCCTCCAGGGGTGAGGTCCTGCCCGGGCTCTGCACAAAGGGATCGAATACCTGGTCCAATTGCTCCTTGGGAATGCCCACGCCCGTGTCCGTGACCTCAAAGGTCAACAGCGCGCCGTACAGGCCGGGATCGTTGTCCGGGTCCACGTCACGGGCCTTCCCCACGGTAATGTTCACCGAGCCGGCGGGCGTGAACTTGACCGCATTGCCCAAGAGGTTGATGAGCACCTGCCTGAGCCGGGCCTTGTCCGTGCGGATCAATTCGGGAACCTCTGGACCGGTCTCGTGCTGCAGGGAAATCCCCTTGTCCCGCGCCGGAACCCGGAACATGTCCATGATCTCGGCCACCAGCTTGCGCGGAGAAAAATCGTCAATGGTCAGGGTCACCCGCCCGGCCTCGATCTTGGACATGTCCAGGATGTCGTTGATCAGGGTCAGCAGGTCCTCGCCGCTGCGCTTGATGATCTCCAGGGTTTCCCTGTGCTCCTGCGAGATGTCCGGCCCCTGGGCCAATATCTGGGAAAAGCCCAGAATGGAGTTGAGCGGCGTGCGCAGCTCATGGCTCATATTGGCCAGGAACTCGCTTTTGGCGGTGTTGGCTTTTTCCGCCTCGTCCTTGGCGTCTTGGAGTTCCCGGGTCCTTTCGGCCACCTCCCGGTCGAGGTTTTCGATCTGCCGCCTGAGGCTGGACCGCATCTCATCCAGGTTCACGGCCAACTGCCGGATTTCGTACCCCGAATAGTCGGGCGCCGCGGCCCTGAGGCCGAGGTCGCCGCGCGCAATGCGCGACGCGGTCTCGGCCAATCCGCTCAAGGGGGAGCTGATGCGCCGGGCCACCAGGTACATGATCAGACCGATGACAATGAAGGAGAGCAAGGAGATGACCACCATTCGCCAACTCAAGACCCTCATCCGCTCGTCCACGTCACTGGACAGGGTCCGGCTTTGTCCGGCCTGGGCGCTGATCAGTTCGGCCAGGCCGCGCACGGACTGGGACGCGGAGCGGATCCGCTGTTTTGAAGCCAGTACGTAGAAGTTGAGCGCCCCGCCCAGCACGGACTCGTTGATCACATAGTGCTCGGACAGGAGCTGGCTGTTGTCGTCAATGTGCGAGCCCAATTGATTCGAATCGGGGTGGGCTATGATCACGCCCTGGCTGTCCGTGAGGATCACCGTGCCTTCGAAGCCCCCGTGCCTTCCGTTCTCCCTACTGAACAGGGCCTCGGTCAGCTTGTCCATGGAGATGACCATGTGCAGGAAAGCCTCGGTCTCACCATAAATGGGCGAATACACGCCCAGCTTGTACTTGAGCGGTGCGGTCAGAGACAACACCGGTCTGGGCTCGGGAAAATCGTCGGAAAAAAACACGGCCACATGGATGAATGCGTCCTGGTCCTCGAGCCGGGCCTGGAACCACGGCGATTCGGATTCATCGGTGCGGGCGTTGGGCAGGGGCTCCACATCAAACAGGGAGCCGCCTTGGCCCACGGACACGTCCCCCCCGCGCCTGAGGAGTTCCCTGCCCTGGGGGTCGAGCAGGCTGACCTCGGCGAATCCGTAATTGTCGAGCACCTCCTGGAACAAAGGATGGAGCTGGCTGGAGGCGATCTCAGCCCGGAGCTCGGGTTCCAGGATATATTGGCCCAAGCGGTCGGACCCGGCCACGGTGTCCAGGATGCGCACCAGGCCATTGAAGCGTACCTCCAGATTGTCCTTGAGTTGGCGCGCGATGTACCCGTAGTCCGCCAGCATGCGGGCGATGACCACGTCCTCGATGTCGCTGATGGAGTGGGCCGCCGTGGTTTCCAAGTCCGCGATGCTCGTGGAGACCCGGTCGGTCTGCTGCTCAATGGACAAAATGCCGCTGATGCCCAGATACCCGGCAACCGCCGCCGGGATCATGGCCAAGGGCAAAAACACGATGAGCAGTTTGGTGAAAATCCTCACGCCGCCCCCCAAAGGTCCTACGGCAGCCTATTGGCTCCCAAAGGCGATGCGGCCGTCAGCCCCGGGCGCGATCACGCCCATGGCTTGCAAGGCCTCGGCCACCACCAGTTTGAGTTCGCTGCCCGTATCGATGCGCGCCTCAAGCCCGCCGATCATGATGTAGCCATCCCCCCCACCGGAGATGAACTCATTGGTGGCCATGGTGTAAACCGCATCTGGGTCCAGGGGAAGATACTCACCGTCCGGCCCCAGGACCTCCACATTCAGCACCCGCGCTCCCATGGACGCCACGTCCACGACCCGGCCCTCGTCGTCCATGACCAGTTCCTGCGGCTCCTGGCTGATGTCGTATTCCACCCGCAAGCCCGAGACCTGCAGGAACCAGCCCTTGGGCTCGGGCAAGGCCGAGGCCGACCGTTCCAGGGCCCGGTGCAGGTCACCACCTGAAATTTCCAGCACGTGCACGTTGTCGCCAAAGGGAAAAATCATCTCCATGTCGGCCACTTCCAGACTGCCGGCCTCCAGCACCCTGTCCCCCCGGAACATGCCGCTGTTGAGCAGGCAAATGTCCACATGGAACCGCTCCCGGATAATGTCCGCCACCAAACTGCCGAAACCCGACTCCCCAGTTCGGATCTCGGTCTTGCGCAAGTCGATGGCCACCTCGGTCTCGGCCACCACCCCGCTGATCGCGGCCTCGGCCCGGTACTCCTCGATCACCGCGCCCAGTTCCGCGTCTTGGGGAATAGCGTCGTCCATGCGCAGGGGTTGCCAATGGTAGTTGGTCACGTCCTGGCCATCGATCTCCAGCTTGACCACGCCCAAATATTCACCGCGATACCCCGACTGGATCACGATCGTGGAGGAGCCGTCAGCGTGCTCCACCTGCTCGTGGCCGCGCTCCACCAGGGTCACGTCGTCGCCCACGCAGATCACGTCGATCTCGGGCACGGCCCGGGCCAAGTCCCTGCCCGACCCCAAGCCGATGTGGGCCAGGGCCACGATCACGTCCACGGACTCGGCTTCGAGTTCGCGCACCACTTCCCGGGCCACGGCCGCATAGTCCGAAAGCACGGCCACATGCTCGCCCGGATTGGAAACAATGGCCAGGTCGTCCTTGAGCAGGCCAAAAACCCCCACCTTGACCCCGTTCACCTCGAAAATCTCGAATCGCACCGTGGCCCGGTACAAGGGGGACTCCGGCGAGAAGCCCAGGTTCGAGGCCACGATGGAAAAGGGCCGCGTGGCCAGCACGTCGGCCAGAAATTGATCGCCCCGGTCGAACTCGTGGTTGCCCAGTGCGCCCACGTCGTAGCCCAGCCGGGTCATGATCTCGTGCACCGGCACCGAGCCCAGGTAAAAGGCATAGGGTCCGATCAGGTCATCGCCCGCGGACAAGGTCAGGGTCTTGCCGGAAAAGGCGTTCCTGGCCTCGCCCAAGGCCCAGGCCAGCCTGGCCGCGCCGCCCACGGTCTGGGTCGTCACTTCCCCGTCCACCTTGACCTCCATCTCAAAGGGATCGATCTGCCCTTGGATGTCGGCGGTAAAAAGCAACACCAAGTCCCAGTCCACGGCCCGGACCTCGCCGGGCGCAGCCCACAGGAAAATCGCGGCAACCACGGCCGCGCTTATGATCCGTCTCCATGCGCTCAACAAAACCATCTCACCCCCCGGTGTATTGACGCTTGTTCAGAAGTCGCATCCTAAGGCATTGATCCTCATACAATAATAGCTTCTTCTTCACGACAGATCAATGACAATCAATGCATGCCAAGGCGGAAAACGTAGGGTGGGCAAGGAAACGGTAAGGGATGAACGTCGCAGGGGGCGCTGCCCCCTGCACCCCCGCAAGGGGATGATCCCCTTGAGCCCATCTGGGGCTTTGCTTGTGCTCGATGTTGTCTTGGTTACGAGAAAAGTAGAAGATCCTGCCCTACGCCGCCACGAACCGCTTGGGCGTCACACCCGTGAACTTGCGGAAGGCATGGGTAAAGTGGGCCTGGTCTGTGAAGCCCATGTCCTGGGCCACGCGGGCAATGGGCAACCCGGCCTTGAGCAAGGACCGCGCCCGCTCCACGCGCTGCTGGGTCCGGAATTGGTGGGGGGACAGGCCGAAGCCCGCCTTGAATTTGCGCAGGAAATGATAGGAGGAGAGCCCAGCCACCTCGGCGGCCTCCTTGAGACTAATCTTGGCGGCCAAGTCCTGGCTCAGGAACTCCCGGGCCCGCTGCATTTCGGTGCTAGAACGCTCGGAAAGGCCGGACCCCACACGCGCCTTGTTCTGGTCCAGCACCCGGGCCATGGCGGCCAAGGCCACGCTCTCCTTGTGCAGCCGCGACCCCTTGCCGCTCAAGACAAGATAACTCAAGTGGCGAAACAGCTCCGAGCCCTTGGGGTCGTGCTGGATGACCCGCGTGAACTCGGGCCGGACCGGGGTGTCCTCGCCCAGTTCATGGACCAGGTGCTCCATGAGCTCCATGGACAGGGTCACGATGTTGTAGGAGCGGTGTTGGCCCGGCACGGGCACGCCCGAATGCACCTGGCCCGGATTGATCATGGCCAGATCGCCGGGAACCACCTCGCCCTCTTCCCTGCCCAAGCCCAGAGTGTAGCAGCGCCCATGGACCATGGCCCCGACCACGAACGTGGAGTCGTGGAAATGGTCGGGAAAGGCGTGCTCGCTTTGGTGCACGTAGCAGCTCTCCAGGCCGGGCAGGTCCTGGTCGTGCGCGTAGGTAACCGTATGGGTGGGGTGCATGGCCGTGTCCTTGCTCATATCTAAGCTAGGCGCTCTTGGGAATCTTGTAAAGAATTGCTCCATGCAAACGAACCCTCTGTCATCGCATGGACCTCTGCGTCACGGAGTTAAACGCTGAGGCGCTTTTCCAGGACAAACTTTCCCTGCCCCCGGACCGGCTCGGCAATATGCCACCGCTCCCTGGCCAAGGCCCGCACAAAGTTTTCATCGTGGCTGACCAAGAGCAGCCCGCAGGGGCATTCAGCCAGGGCGGCCTCCAAACACTCGATGGACGGCAAGTCCAAATGGTTGGTGGGCTCGTCCATGACAATGAGGTGTGGCGTCCGGGCGATGCCCAAGGCCAGCAACAGTTTGCGTATCTCTCCGGGGCTCGGCTCCACGCTTTCCAGGAGCCGTTGGGGCCGCGACCCCAACCGGCTGACCACGATCATGAGTTGCCCCAGTTCCGGACCGGGCAAGCCCAGCGCCCGCTCCAAAATCCCTTGCGACGCGGCCAGATCAATCTCCTGCGGCACATAGGTCACCCGCTCCGGCTCCAGCCCCAAGGAATCCATGATCCGCGCGATGAGCGTGCTCTTGCCGCATCCATTCACTCCCGAGAGCGCCACGCGGGAGTCCGGCCGCATGGACAGGTCCGGAAACTCCAGCCGCCGCCCCCCGCCCAGATCAAGCCGTCCTTCAGGGATGTGGAACAGGGTGGACCGCTGGGACACCTGCCCTTGCATCCAGATTCCAGTTGCATATTCCTTGTTGACCCGAATCCCGTCCATCCGGTCCTGGGCCTGGGAAAGCCGTCCCTTGAGCTGGTTCAGCAGCTTTCCGTCCACCCCGTCCTTGCCGGTCAAGCGGGCAGCGTCGATTTTGGCCTTGGCGTCGTGGTCCTTGCGGGCCACCCCTTTCTTGGACCGCCGCTTGTCGGCCCGCGAGGCCGCGCTCCTGCGCTTGGCTGCTTCCCGCTTCAAGCGCTGGTATTCCTGCCGGGCTTGGTCGCCTAGTTTGCGCAGGGTAGCCTGGTCCATGGCCGCCTGTTCCCGTCCCTGGGAGTAATTACCGGGACGCAGCACAACCTCTGGCGGGTCCACGAACAGACATTGCCTGCACAGCCCGTCCATGAACCGCCGGTCGTGGCTGACCAGCAAACCCACGCCCGCGTATGCGGACAACGCGCCAAACAGCATGTCCCGCGCCTCGGCGTCCAGATGGTTGGTGGGCTCGTCCAGGGCCAACACGCCGGGTTCCAGCCACAGGGCCACGGCGATTTGTGCCCGTTTGCGCTCCCCGTGGCTCAGGTTTTCCCAGCGGGATTCCCAGTCCTGGTGGATGCCCAGCCGTCCCTTCAGTCTGGCGGCCGGGCCGCGTGTGTCGGCAAGGAGCCGGGCAAACCGCTCCGGAACGTCGTCCGTACGCTGCGGGCAATAGATGGTCTCACCGGGGATGGAGACCCGCCCTTGGCCCGGCGCCAGCAGCCCCGCAGCGAGTTTGAGGATGGTGCTCTTGCCCGCGCCATTGGCTCCGGCCACACCGGTCCATCCCCGGGAAAAATGCGCGCTCAACCCGCAGATCAAATCCCTGGTCATGCCTTGGTAGCTGAAGCACACGTCATGGAAAAGCAGTGCTGATTCCGTCATGCGCCTCCTCTACCGCATCCCCTTTCCATAAACAAACGCCGACCCCCACTGTGGGGATCGGCGCTTGCAGTGTTGGTGTGCAATGGAGTTACGCGGTCGCCACCAGGGAGGCCTCCAGATCGCTCAGTTGCTGCTTGAGAGCGTCCACAGCTGCCTGGTCAACTCCCTCGGTTCCTTCCAGGGTGGTCAGTTGGATGCGCAGGGCTTGCAGCCACACGCCGACCACGCCGCGGAACTGGGCCATCTCGGTGGGGCCGAGGCGGCTGATGATGTCCGCGAGCTTGTCGGCCATGGACTGGAGCACTTCCAGGGTCGGGGTCTCGCCCTCGGTGAACATGAGGTCAATGATGTCCGCGTTAAAGTCCGCGAGCGCGACCTTGGTCAGCTGGCTCAGGCCGGTCATGTCTTTGAGCTGTTCTTCAAAGAGCTCCTTGGCCTGCTCCGGGTTGTCCATGAAGGTTTCCACGGCAAAGGGGTTGGTCGGGTAGGCCGGGTTCCAGGGCTCGCCCCGGTCGCCGAACAGGCCCAGGCCTTGGGCCAGGAGTGCGCCGTAGTCCGGGATTCCGCCCAGGTTCAGGTTGATGTTCTGGCCGCCCAGGGTGTGGCCCAGGGAATCGAAGTACGTGGGATCGCCGAACAGGTTGCTGGTTTCCACGATGATGCCGTCCGGGTTCGGAGTGGTGCCTTCAATGGTGATGACCACGGTGGCCGTGTGTTCGAGGCCTTCCGCGTCAACAATCGTATACGTGAAGGTGTCGAACTGGGCGTTGCCCTGCAGGGTGCCGTTAAAAGCGCCCGCCGGGTTGTAGGTGAAGGTGCCGTCTCCGTTGTAGGTCACGCGGCCTTGGGTCCGGCTGTCGTCAAAGCTCACGAACGTCAGGGTGTCGCCGTCAATGTCCATGTCGTTGCCCAGCACGTTGGGCGTGACCAGGGTCTCGTTGTCCGTGGTGGTGTAGCCGGTTTCGGTGTGCACCACATCCGCGCCGCCGTCACTCACGTTGTCGAACACCGCGATGGAGGGCACCAAGTCGAACTCGCTCTTCACGCCGAGCATGATCAGGTGCTCGCCCGTGAACTGGCTCAGGCTGAAGTGGATGACCTCGTCGACCTGGTTGAAGCTGGTGATGAGTTCGCCGCCCAGGGAACCGTCCACGGTGCCGTCGTCATAGAGCTGGTATTCCACGCCGTCCACGTAGAGCACGGGGTAGGAGCTGCTCATGAAATCGTCGCCATCGACTTCAACCACATCGACTCTGACCGCATCAAAGAAGCTGGAGAATTCCACCAGGTCGAAGTCCAAACTGGTGGTGATGCTCACCCACTGCTCCGCGTAGTTCGCGCCCCAGGGGTAGTTGAGGAAGAGTTCCTCAATGCCGCCTTCACCCCCTTCAATATCGCCAGGTTCGACGAGGTCGAAGAGGAAACCGAACAGGCTGGAGCCCATCACCGTGAGTTGGCCGCCGTCGAAGTTCACATCCCCGTTGCCGCCGTTGACCACGCCGACCCAGTTGGCGTCGCCGGCCTCAAAGGAGCCGTTGACAATGCCCAGATACTGGCCGTTGCCCACCGCGAAGGGAGCGTCGTTCACGCCGTCAATGGTGATGGTCACGGTGGCGCTGTCCGTGAGGCCGAATTCGTCCTGGAGCACGTAGTCAAAAGTCACTTGGTCCGTGTCGCCCACGGCCAGGTGGTTGTAGGCTTCATTGGGGTTGTAGATGAACTCGCCCCAATTGTTGATCAAGAGCTCGTCGCCGTCAGAGAGGTCGATGCGGAACCAGGAGTAATCCTCGTCCGCCGGGAAGGTGTAGGTCACGCCTTCCACGGTCACGGACTGCAGGTCGATCCAGTGGTCCTCGGGATCGGTGTCCTCGCCTGCGGGATCGCCTTCCGCGCCCCAAGTTTCATCGGGATAGACCACGTCGCCCAGGAACGCGGAGTCCTCATCCGTGGTGAAGGAGTCGTCGTTGGCAACCGGCGCGTCATTCACGCCGCTGACCTCGATGGACACCGTTGCCGTGTCCCACAGTCCATGTACGTCCAGATAGGTGTAGGTAAAGGTGTCGGTGAGGGTCTCGCCCAGGTCCAGGGCCTGGAGCGTGGCGCTGCCCGTGGGATCGTAGGAAAAGGAGCCGTCCAGGTTCACGGTTACTGTTGCGCCGTTGGCGCTCACATGGTCGTAGGTGGGCAATCCCGTGCCGGGATCCGTGCCGGTTTGAGTACCGCCGTCCTGGGCCACCGGAGCCGGATCCACGCCGTTCACCGGGTCCGTGGGGTCCGTGTCCACGTCGTAGTCGTTGATGAGCAGGCCCAGGTTACTGGGCACGTTCAGGGGTGCGTCCTCGTTGGTGGCGTAGGCGTCGTCCTGGGCCACGGGCGCGTCGTTGAGGCCGTTCACCGTGATGTACACCGTGGCAGTGGCCGTGCCGCCGTTGCCGTCGGAGATGGTGTAGGTGAAGGAGTCCGTGGCTGACTCGCCCAGGGCCAGGTAGTCGAACGCGCCGTTGGGATTGTAGTCAAAGGTGCCGTCCCCGTTGTTGGTGACCAGGCCCAGGGTTCCCGTGGTATCGAAGCCGCTCACCACCAGGTCGGCATGGACGTTGTCCACGTCCGTGTCGTTGTCCAGCACGTTGCTCGTGGTAAAGGTGGTGTCCTGGTCCGTGGTGAAGTTGCCTTCCGAGGTCACGTTGTCGTAGATGGCGACGCCGGGGTCAAAGATGCCGTCAACCGAGTACACGCCGAGCTGTATGGTGTGCTCGCCGTTCAAGACGATGCTGAAATGCAGGGGCGTGGTTTGCGGGTTGGCGTTGTCAATGACGCTTCCGCCCAAGGAGCCGTCCAGGGTTCCGTCATCGTAGAGGTTGTGCGCCTCGCCGTCGATGACCACCAGGGGCGTGTCCCAAAACCCGTAATCCGTGCTGGTGTAGCTGAGCAGGTCGAATTGCAGGGTTCCTTGGACGACCGCGGTCTGTTCGGCGTAGAAGAAGCTGTTGCCCAGGCCGTTGTCCGTGCCGGTCACTTCAAGCACGGCGTTGCTGAAGTCAATGGTGCCGTCGCTGCCCGGGGTGCTGGTGCCGATGGTCCAGCCCTCGCCGTTATTGTCAAAGGTGCCGTTGACAATGGTGTTCGCCCTGTCGTCCACGGCCACGGGGTCGTCGTTGACCGCGGCGATGTCCACGGTGGTCACGGCCGGGTCGCTGGTGTTGTTGGCTTCGCCCGAACTGTCCACGACCACGAACTCCACGGTGCGGGTGGTGTAGGCCGCGTCGCCGAAGTTGTCGGGGTTGTCGCCCGTGTTCTCAAAAGTCACGGACCTCAGCACGTTGCGGTATTGCCAGGCCGAGGCCTCGCCGCTCAGAGTCAGGGTGCCCGTGCCCGTGTTCGCGTCGTAGGCATAGGAGCCGTTGATCCCGTATTGGGCGGTAAAGGCCAGCACGTCGTCGGCCAGGGCGTTGGTGATGGTCACCGTGGCCGAGGCGAGGGTGTCTACGTCCGGATCCCACACGCCCAGGGCGTTGTTCAGGACCACCGGGCCCAGGTCCTCGGTAAAGG
>QZKZ01000222.1 GCA_004796465.1 Desulfovibrio sp. | reverse complement strand
GATGAGCATCGTGCTCTTCAAGGTGGTGGACGTGGTCATGGGTCTTCGCGTCAGCGAGGAAGACGAGATCAGGGGCCTGGACCACAGCCAGCACAACGAGACGGGCTACCAGTTCTAGTATTGCCCAAGGGTGGAATATGCCGTACTTTATCAGCACACGACCGCAATCAGCGCTTCAGCAGGCGTTTGCGGCCAGGACATAAGCGAGGACCAATCCATGAAGAAAGTGGAGATCATCATCCGGCCCTTTAAGCTCGAAGACGTGAAAAAGGCCCTTACCGACCTTGACATCAAGGGCATGACCGTGAGCGAGGTCAAGGGCTTCGGCAGACAACGCGGCCACAAGGAAGTGTATCGCGGCGCGGAATACCAAGTGGATTTCGTGGCCAAGATCAAGATCGAGATCGTGATCGGCGAAGACCGGGTGGCCCAAGTGGTGGACGCCGTGGTCAACGCCGCGCGCACCGGCCAGATCGGCGACGGCAAGATTTTTGTCTCGCCCGTGGAAGAAACCGTGCGCATCCGCACCGGCGAAACCGGCACCGAGGCCGTGTAAACCACATCAATACCCGGGGTGCGGCCAACACCAGGCCGCGCCCCGGTCCTTTCTCAACGCCACGCACCATGGCCCGGACCAAAGGAAGCCACTCCTCCACAACAGCAGGTTCAGCAGCGTTTTTGCTGGCCTCGGGCCGTGAGGCCATCCTCAAAAAACTCACCCAAGACGAGCAGGGCGCAGCGGATGTGAGCGCGGGAATCACCTATGTCCGCGACCATGCCCGTCTCGTGGACGAATTTTTTACCTTGCGGCTGGCCGAGACAGCCGGCAAGAAATCCTCCAAGCGGCCCTTTTCCTTAGTCGCTGTTGGCGGCTACGGCCGCAAGGAGCTTTGCCCCCACTCGGACATCGACATTCTCATTGTCAGTCCCAAGTCCATTCCCGCCGAAGCTCTGGATATTGCTCAGCCCTTGTTCCTGCCCCTGTGGGACCTGGGCTACGATCTGGGCCACGGTTTTCGTACTATTCGTGATTGCCTTGATTTGGCGGGCAAGGATTTTCAGGTCTTGGCCTCGCTTCTCGATGTCCGGCACATTGCCGGGGACCCGGAAGTGACCCACGAGTTGTGCCGCAAACTTACGGCCAAAGTGCTCAAATCCAAGCAACGCAAGTTTTTGGGTTGGCTCAAGGAATCCTTGCACGGGGGGCGGGCCAGGAACGATCGGCCCCACGGCGTGCTGGAGCCGAACCTGAAGACCGGTGCGGGCGGGCTCAGGGATTGCCACGGCTTGCGCTGGCTGGCCATGCTTGAAGACGAAGTACGGCACTGGCCTTGGCCCCACGAGTCCGATCCCTTGGGCGGCGGCCTAGAGGCCTCCGGCGTGCTCTCGGGCCAAGACGCCGATGAAGTGCACCGGTCCCTGGAGTGGCTGCTTATCACCCGCTGTTTGCTCCATCATGTCAGTGGCCGTAAAAACGACCTGCTCCATTTGGAACTGCAACCCCACATAGCGTCCTTGGCAGGCTTTCCGGATCGGGGCGGCGAACAGGGCGTGGAAACATTTTTAGCGCGGCTTCACCGAGTTATGGATGACCAGCGTTCCTTGGCTGATGCTGTGTGGCTGTCCTACACTCCGTCCCGCCCCAAGAAGTCCCTGCCCGAGCCTGAGATGGTGGCTCCGGGCATTGTGCTTCGGGGCGAAGAATTGGATTTCGCCGATCCCCATGGGTTGGACAAAGACCCTCTGGCCGTGATCCGCTTGTTCTGGGCCATGGCCCGGTTGGCGGCTCAATCCAAGGAAACCCATGTCAGCCTTGGGGCTCGCCGGGCCGTGGCCCGCGTTTTGCCGGAGTTGGGCAAGGCCCTGGGTGAGAAGAAACATAAACAGGAAGCCGTGTCCCTGTTCATGGAGCTGCTCTCTTCCGGGAGTGCCTACCCGGCCCTGGGCTGCATGCTGGACATGCGGGTGCTCAGCCTGGTGGTTCCGGCGCTGGGCCGGGTGCGGGACATGGTCCAGTTCGACGGTTACCACACCTTTCCCGTGGGGCGGCACAGCGTGGAGAGCGTGGGACGCATGGAGGCCCTTGCCCGCGTCATGGAGCAGGACAGCGAGGGCAGGGTGAAGTTCTTGGCCGAGTTATGGGCCGGGGTCTTGGACAAAAAATCCCTGCTCTTGGCGGCCTTGCTCCATGACGTGGGCAAGGGCGGCCAAGACCACGAGCTGCGCGGCGCGGATTTAGCCGTGGCCCTGCTGCGTGAATGGGACGTGGACGAACAGATCGTGAAGGAAGTCGATTTTCTGGTGCGCAACCATCTCTTCCTCATTCTTACGGCAATTCGCAGCGACCTCAATGACGAGTCAGTGGCCATCCGGGCCGCAGCCCAGGTTAAATCCCGCGAACTGCTGGACAAGCTGCTTCTCCTGACCCAGGCCGATGCCCGGGCCACGGGGCCCAAGGCCTGGAACGACTGGAACATGCACCTGCTCATGGAGTTGCACGCCAAGACCCGGTCCATGTTGGACAGCCGTTTGCTGCCCGACGCCCACTCGGCCCAACGAATTCTGGCCAACCGGGACAAGGTGCGCTCCCTGGCCAAGGGAGAGTTCGTGGACCAGGACCTGGAAACATGGCTGGGCGCCATGCCTTCCCGCTACACCCTACAGGTCCCGGCCAAGGAAATCCTGGCCCACCTCGAATTGGTGCGGGACATGGAGCGCGACGCCGAGGACGAAGCGCGGCGGGCAGTGGGAGGAAAACCTCCGGCACCGGGAGTTGCCATACGCGGCCAGGAAAAAGCCCAAGGCGTGTGGGAGGTGGTCATTGCCGCTTCCAACCGGCCCGCCCTGTTCACCGTGCTCACCGGGGTCTTATCCCTGCATGGCCTGAACATCCATTCCGGCGATACCTATGTCTGGAATTCCGGGGTGCTGCTCGCGGTCTTTCGCACTTCGCCACCTCCGGATCCCGACCAAGCCGGGGAGTTTTGGGCCAGGGTGCGGGGATCCGTGCGCTACGCCCTGTCCGGCAAGCTGGCCCTGGAGTATCGACTGGACGCCAAGCGCAGCTCACTTCTTGCCCCACAGGAAGCTCAGATCGCGTTTTCGCCCCGGGTCAAGGTGGACAACACTTCTTCCGAGGACAGCACCCTCATCGAGGTCAAGGCCATGGACCGCATCGGCCTGCTCCACGACATCGCCTCCACCCTGGACGGCCTGCAGTTGACCGTGCATGCGGCCAAGGCAGCCACTGAAGGCGGCAGGGCCATGGATTTGTTTTCCGTGCTTGACCCCGGCGGCGCAAAGGTGGAAGATCCAGCCCAGTGCGCCGAGATCGAGCAGGCGCTCCAGCATCGCTTGTCAGCGTTTTGATTGGCTTTCCCGCTCGTTTCCACTTTCATGCCCGAGTACTTCATCGCAGCAGCCATTTGTTTTGTTGCGGGCGCCCTGCAGGGGTGCACCGGATTTGGTTCGGCTTTGGTGGCCGTGCCCCTCATGACCCTGTTCCTGCCGGCCAAGCTTGTGGTCGTGGTGGTCACGCTCATGGGCTTGTCCATCAATGTGGTCCTGTGTTGCCAACTGCGCAAGTCCATCGACCCGGCCAAGGTGTGGCCACTGTTCATGGGAGCCGTGCCCGGCGCGGTACTTGGCGTGCTGTTCCTGGACAGCGTTAACGAGAGTGCGTTGTTGGCGGCCCTGGGCGTGGGGCTGGTGG
>QZKZ01000273.1 GCA_004796465.1 Desulfovibrio sp. | reverse complement strand
GTTCTGGGCTTGGCTGGAATCGGGCAACTGCTCATGACGGGCAAGCTGCACCTGCCCGTGCCCGCGCTGATCCTGGCTGGACCGCTGTATCGCGGCCACGGCCTGTTCATGCTGATCTTGTTCGCATCCACCATCGCCCTGGTCGGCCCGGCCTGGTGCAGCCACCTCTGCTACATCGGCGCATGGGACGGTGTTGCCGCCGCCAGGACCAAGCCGCGCGGCAAACAGCTTACCCGCTTCTGGTTGTGGGGCGTACGCTCCGCGCTCCTGGCCGCTGTCTTGGCTGCGGCCCTTTGCTTGCGCTGGGCCGGGGTTTCCTGGCTGCCTGCCGTGCTCGCGGCGGCCCTGTTCGGCTTGGTTGGCGTGGGCATCATGCTCGTCGTGTCGCGCAGGCTCGGCTTGATGGCCCATTGCACCGTGTTCTGTCCCGTGGGGTTGTGCGCCAATCTCCTGGGCCGCATCAATCCCTTTCGCGTGCGTATAGGCCAGGACTGCACGTCCTGCGGGGCCTGCACCCCCACCTGCCGTTACAGCGCCCTCTCTCCCGAACATATTGAACAGCGCGCGCCCGGCCTGTCCTGCACCTTGTGCGGAGACTGCATTGCCGCCTGCCCCCACCGGCAACTCGACTACGGCCTGTTCCGGCTCTCACCCGCCACGGCCCGGGCCGCGTTCGTGGTCCTGGTGCTCAGCCTGCACGCCGTGTTCCTGGGCGTGGCCAGAATCTAAAATTTTCCCCTTCCTTGACCCAGGTCAAAGAAACCTGGACACAAATTTCCTACCTTGGCGCTCAATAAAACGTTTTCACCTTCAGCCAAGGAGAACCCCATGTTCTGTTATCAATGTGAACAAGCAGCCAAGGGAACGGGCTGCACCGAGATCGGCGTGTGCGGCAAACAGCCCGAGGTCGCGGCCCTGCAAGACTTGCTGGTCTACGTACTCAAGGGCCTGTCCCAGGCAGCCCTGACCGCGAGGGACAAGGGCCTTGCTTTGAACGAAGTGAACCCGTTCATCGCCGAAGCCCTGTTCGCCACCCTGACCAATGTCAGCTTTGACCCCGAAGCCATTGCCGTGCTTATCCGCCGCGCCGTGGCAATGCGCGATCAACTCAAGGCCCAAGTGGGGGAAGTTGATGCGGACCTGCCCGCAGACAGCCCCCTGGGTCTGGAACTGGCAGACACCACCGATGGCCTGGCCCAACAAGGGGCGTTGGCCGCCATTGACAACGACCCCGAGGTGAACACGGACATCAAGTCCCTGAAGCAGACCCTGATCTACGGTCTCAAGGGCGTGGCTGCCTATGCCGACCATGCCCGCATCCTGGGCCAGGAGGACGACGCGGTGTACGAGTTCCTGCAACGGGGCTTGGCCGCGACCCTGCGCACGGACGTGGAACTTGGCGACGCTGTTGAACTGGCCCTGGAATGCGGCCGGATCAATCTCCGGGCCATGGAGCTTTTGGATGCGGGCAACACGGGCCTTTACGGCCATCCCGTGCCCACGGAAGTCCCCCTGGGGGCCAAGCAGGGCAAGGCCATTCTCGTCTCAGGCCATGACCTGAAAGACCTTAAGCAGCTCCTGGAACAGACCGAGGGCAAGGGCCTGAACGTTTACACCCACGGTGAAATGCTGCCCTGCCACGGCTATCCCGAACTCAAGAAGCACACCCATTTTCACGGCCATTACGGCACGGCCTGGCAAAACCAGAAAAAGGAATTCGCCGAGTTTCCAGGCGCGATCCTCATGACCACCAACTGCATCCAAAAGCCCGCGGGATACGACGCCAGCATCTTTACCACCGGTTTGGTGAGCTGGCCTGGGGTCGCCCACATCCCGGCCAATGGCGAGGGCATGAAGGACTTTTCCCCGGTCATTGACAAGGCCTTGGCCATGGACGGTTTCCCTGCCGACCAGGACAAGGGGTCGGTCATGGTCGGCTTCGGCCGCAACGCGGTGCTCGGCGTGGCTGATACGGTCATCGAGGCGGTCAAGGCCGGGAATATCCGCCACTTCTTCCTGGTGGCGGGCTGCGACGGGGCCAAGCCGGGCCGCAACTACTACACGGAATTCGTGGAGCAGGTGCCCGAGGACTGCGTGGTCCTGACCCTGGCCTGCGGCAAGTTCCGCTTTTTCGACAAACAACTCGGCGACATCGGCGGCATCCCCCGCCTCCTGGACATTGGCCAGTGCAATGACGCGTATTCCGCGATCCAGATCGCTGTGGCCCTGGCCGGAGCCTTTGAGTGCGAGGTCAACGACCTGCCCTTATCGATGATTCTGTCCTGGTACGAGCAAAAGGCTGTGGCCATCCTGCTCACGCTCCTGGCCCTGGGCATTCGCAACATCAAGCTCGGGCCCTCCCTGCCCGCGTTCATCACGCCCAATGTGCTCGACTTTCTGGTAAAAAACTACGAGATTGGGGCCATCACGACCCCTCAAGATGATTTGGCGGCTATCCTGGCGTAACCTGCTTCCCGCCCTGTCCGGCCTGTTCGGACAGGGCGGGATTGCCGCACCCTGGCCCCTGGAGGAGACCAGATGAAATACCTGAGAAAAATGATTCGGATTGATGAAGACAAGTGCACGGGCTGCGGTGAATGCGTGCCGGGCTGCGAGGAAGGCGCGCTGCAGATCATCGACGGCAAGGCCAAGCTGGTCTCGGAGATCTATTGCGACGGCCTGGGCGCGTGTTTGGGGCATTGCCCGGAAGGCGCGCTTAGGGTTATCGAAGTTAAAGCCGAGGACTTCAATCCCGAGGCGGTCAAGGAACACCTTGCCCAGCAGGGTCGGAATATTCCGGACCACATGCCCGCGCCCGAGGAGTTGCGCATCTCTTCAGCAAAGCCCCACCCGGCTCCTGCCTGCCCTGGCGCGCGCCAACTCACGC
Organism: Desulfovibrio sp.; assembly: GCA_004796465.1. Classification (GTDB taxonomy): domain Bacteria; phylum Desulfobacterota; class Desulfovibrionia; order Desulfovibrionales; family Desulfovibrionaceae; genus MADRE1. The sequence continues at coordinate 4,929 of QZKZ01000273.1, read as the reverse complement.
CCTGCCAGAGAGCCAACGAGTCCTCGGGCCAAACGGACGGCCCGAGTAATCTCGGCCATTGGCCCATCCAGTTGCGGTTGGTCAACCCGGAAGCTCCGTTCCTCAAGAACGCTGAGATTCTGCTCACGGCTGACTGCGTGCCCGTGGCCCTGGCCGGGTACCATGACATGATCGGCGGCAAGGCCGTGCTCCTCGGCTGCCCCAAATTCGACGACGCTGAGGGATACGTGGCCAAGCTGGCGGACATCTTCCGCACCGCGGCCCTGAAAAAGGTCACCATCCTGGAGATGGACGTGCCCTGCTGCAGCACCTTCACGCGCTTGGCCATGGCCGCCCGGAAGCAAGCCGGAGCGGGCACGGACATGGAACGCGTGACCGTGGCCCGCACCGGCGGCGTCCTGGCCCGCGAGGACCTGCCCCAGGTCGGAATCCTGGAGGCGTCCCTTGGCTAAACCGACCCACTCAACAAATGTTCGTTTGGCGGGCCGCCTCGGTGAATTCACGGGCCAGGAGCTCCAAGACATTGCCCAAGCCGTGCGCGAGCATGGCGTTAGCTCGGTGTTCCTGACCACGGGCCAGCGAATCATGCTCACCCACCTGAGCGAGGTCCAGGCCGAGGCCCTGCGCGAGCAGCTCGCGCCCCTGGTGGTCACGCGCCACGACATGGCGCACGGCTGCGTGGGCGCGCCCAACTGTAAGTTCGGCCAGGCCGAGACCCAGCCCATGGCCCTGGCCCTGCAGGAACTGGCCAAGGAGTTCAAGGACGCGGACAAGCTGCGGTCCAAGATCAAGATCGGGGTCTCGGGCTGCCCGCACTGCTGCGCCGAGTCGCGGGTGCGGGACATCGGGCTCATTGCCAAGGGGTCGGGCTGGACCGTGTGTTTTGGCGGCAATGCCGGGGCCAAGCCGCGCATCGCCGATGAGGTCGCCTCGGGGTTGTCCCATGACGAGGCCTTATCGATGGTGCGCGAACTGCTTGAGGATTACTGCGAGCACGCCAAGCCCAAGGAGCGGACAGCGCGGTTCGTGGAGCGGGTGGCAAGAGAAATTCCGGACGTCTGAGTCCCTGGCGCTTGGAGGATGAGCGTTGCAGGGTGGTGCGAAAAAGTGCTACTATGTCCCTAAGGAGATTCGCCATGGCAAAAATCAGCATATCCCTCACTGATGCCCATGCCCAAATGATCGAGCAGGTCGTGCAAAGTGGCGACTATGGCTCGACCAGCGAGGTCATCCGAGAAGCGTTGCGTGAATGGAAAGCCCGAAGAATCCTGGGAACGCTCTGGGACGAAGGAATCAGCAGCGGCCTAAGCGACCCTACGGATACTATCGACAACATCAAGGCGGAAGCGCGTAAGTCCCTGGACAAGGGATAGCTCTCATGCCCCGCTTCATCCGGAGCCGGAAAGCTCGTCAGGATCTTGTGGATATCTGGCGTCACATTGCCGAGCACGACCCAGATGCTGCCGACGCCCTGCTGGATAGTCTCGACGCCAAGTGCGCCCTTTTGGCGACCCACCCCTTGCTCGGCCCGGCGCGTGACGACATCCGCTCCGGGCTGCGGTATTTTCCCATACGGGAGTACGTTATTCTGTACCGCGTTCAAGAAACAACTATTGAAATCGTGCGCGTGCTCCATGCCAAGCGCGATCTACACGAATTGATATAGCCGGCCATCCCGGTGAATGCCGCACGGGGCGAACCCGCGAATGCCTTTGATCACCACTTCATGATCGGGTATGTATGGCGCTACTCTACTTCCCACCTCACCGACCCTGGCGCAGCAGGCCCATCCGCTGAGTGGGGCGGCAACATACAACCATTCTGTTTGTTTCTTGAAACCGAATACGGGGCTGCCATGAGAACACCTACTCAACACATTGTCTACCGTAACAGCACATTACAAAAGGCAATCGCCTTGTTCATGGGACTTACCCTGCTTGTTTTGCTCCTTGCGTACCCTTTTTCGCAACTCCACGCCTTTGACTGCGAAACCCTGGCCCAGGCCTTTGCCCAGCGGCTGGACATCCTCGAAAACGAAGGCGTTGGGCCGTGCAACAACCCGGAGAACACCGAGCCCTGCCGGTTGGAGCTCAACAACGCACTATACCACGCCTACATCGAGCACTTGCTGTTGAGCGACGCGGCCGCGGACCAGTGCGACCTTGAGGATCCCTTTGTGATCATCCTCAATGGACTGGACGATCTGAACCATGAACGAGTGGATGTGGAAGGTTTCAGCACAGCGCTCGTGCAAGGGGAAGGAGCCTTTTGGCATCTCTGGTCCATGGACGCCATGGTGGGCCGCGACGTAGACTTCATGCAGCGCTGGATTGAACAATTCGGCAACATCCCCTCTTTTGTGATCATCGACACACTCACCCCCAACGTGTCGCAGGGCAACACCAACACGGCCACCCTGTGGCTTACGCTTATGGAGCATTCCGACGGCATGTACGCGGAGCAGTTCGCCTCCAAGTGGATATATCAGCTATTTCATGACAAACCAGATGACGTGTTGGTGCTTTTCTCTCAGTTCGAAGACCATCAGCAGCAAATACAAGACAGCTTTTGTTATTTCCTCCTCCCTGAAGAAAATGCCGCACTTCAAGAGGTCTACACCCAATATCCCGACAGCGCCGAGGCCCAAGCCATCCTGCTATGGCTGGAGTGTACCGAGTAATACTCCTATTCTCACATCCCACGGCTGAAGCACGCCGCACCCTGAGTGGTGGAGCCTGACACCAAGTTCTCCAGACCACACCCCAGCCCCTGCTCAAACAGGAGACAGGCATGGCCGGGAAACGCCCCCTGTTCATCGTACTCGTGATCGCTGTTGTGGCCGCTGCCCTGGGTGGCTATTTCCTGCTCTTCGCCACGAATTAATTCGCCGAGCCCGAGACCATCACCTTTCACAACGCGAGCTTTCTGGACAACTGCGGCCTGGAAGAGATCGAGTTCGCCGGGGCGGACGGGTACATGAGCATTATCGCGGACCATGACACCCGCCAGTGTTGGCAAGAAGACTATACCCTGGTCGCCGCGTACATCAGCTATGACCCGGCCATTGATGTGGACCTGGACGGCGCGGTGCAAGGGGCGATCAGCGACATCCGCAACAACCCCAACATCTGGAGCGCGGACTGCTACGCAGAGGAAACAACCATTGACGGCCTGCCCGCGCGCAGCGCCGAGTGCAGCTTTGCCTATTTCCGGGAAAGCGAGGCAGGCCGGGCGCAGATGCGGTTCCTGCTGCACGGCAACGACCTGTACATGCTCCAGGCCTTGTATCCGGTGGAGGGCGGGGAGGCTTACGCCCAGGGCGCGGAGATGGTGATGGAGTCGGTGCGGTTTGTGGGGGAGTGACCGCGAAACACTCCTCTGCCCCCCTTAAGAAAACAAAAATACCCACCAATTATAAGTCTTTGCAGGAGAAGTCAGCAAGGAAAACCTTGCTTCGGACAACAAGGTGTTGCTAAAAGAGGGCCTGCCCCCCATGGTATGTCTTTACATGGATTCGCCAGTTGTGTCCGCCGATCAAGTCAAAATAGTAGTACATGATAGGCGGGGCGCTGGAGCAGGCAGTGGCCGCGACGGAGTTGTTCGAATCCTATCTGGTTGAGAGGAAATCTCATGGAAGTCCATCATGTCCACCGAATCCCTCCCGGTTTCGGCGCATATATGAAAAGATGCATTGTTCTGGCCGCCGTTCTGTCCGCTCTCTGCGCCGGTGCGTTGTTCGGCTGCACACAGGTCTATTTCAAACTACTTGTGTCCGTGCCGCCGGACCGCCTCAGTTTTACGGTGGACGGGCACGACCTATCCGTTCCCCTGGTCAGTTCGCATCCGCTCGGCGAAGAGCACGAGGGGGCCGAGCGTCTGCTGGTGGTGATCCACGGCGGGGGCCTGACCGCCGAGACCTACCATGAAAGGGGCGTTCGGATCGCTCGGGAGGCATGGCCGGGAGACGGCGAGACCATCGTGGCCGCGCCGCAGTTTCTGGAGGATCGCGTGGGCCACGGAGAGCAGGGCGTTCTGTTCTGGAACCAGGACTGGCGAGGCGGCGCTCTGTCGCTGTCCGAGGATGCCAATGCGAACCTGCCCTGGGTAAGCTCCTATGAGGTGCTGGACCGGCTCATACAGACCGTGCTTGAGCATAATCCCGGGATACAGCTCGTACTCGTTGTCGGCCATTCGGCCGGTGGACAATTCGTCGGCCGCTACGCCGCAACCAACACCCTCCACGCCCGGCTCCAAGAGCTGGGAGTGCGCATGGGCTATGTAGTGGCGAATCCGTCGAGCTATCTGTACCTGAGCGAGGTGCGCTACCGGTCCGGGCCGGACGGCGAAGCCATGGAGATTCCTCCCGGCGACCTGGACGCATGCCCCGGGTACAACAGCTACAAATACGGCCTTGATGACCTGTACGGATACGCGGCGGAGTTTTCGCCAGATACGATCCGCGGGCAGCTGTTGTCACGCCCGGTTCTGTTCGTGCTGGGCCTGGACGACACAGAACGGGATTCCGGCCTGGACGACCGCTGCCAAGGCGAGGTCCAGGGAACGAACCGGCTTGAGCGGGGCAGGTTCTACCGCCTGCATCTCCAGTCCCATGCGGTTGAAGCGCAAGAAGACATCCACACCTGGCTTGAACTGCCGGATGTGGGCCATGACGCAAGCGATATGTTCGCCCATCCCAACTTCATCCTGACCGTGCGGGAGATGTTTCAGTAACAGGCCGGGGGATTCCCCGTATCGTCCTGCATTCGAAGCAACCGCAGCAGGCACTTTGGCAGAAAGAATCCACCCAATCAAAAGTCTTTGGAGGGGGAGTTTGAGGGGGAACCTTTCTTCAGAAAGGTTCCCCCTCAATAGCTTCCGTTCCCGCCTCACCTCCCGCCTCAAAGGGGCTGGACATTTTTCCCGGTCCAG
>QZKZ01000191.1 GCA_004796465.1 Desulfovibrio sp. | reverse complement strand
TACAAGGAATACGCCAACCGCTGCGTGTTCCTCAAAGACACTCCGCCAGGCAGCGACTGGGACCAGACCTATACCCACCGCAGCAAATAAGCCTTTTCCGAGTAAGCATCCCTTCCAGTCACCAGAAGTTCCTCCAAAGGGGGGGCAGGGGGTCTCATAAGGGGAGGCCCGGCTGTATTTCAAAGCCGTGCCCCTGGGGGGGGTGGGTTGTAGAGTTGCCCAAGCGCCTACTGAGAACACCTCATCACCACGCCACGACGCGTACTTGACGACCTGAGCCTTGTTTTCAAGACAACTCGAGCCAGGATTCGTCTCAAGTCACAAACTAGCTAAAACCCGCTTTTTCACCACACACCCACCGAGCCTGTTTCACACCACAAGCCTGCCAGGCAAAACTCAACAAAAGCGGACACTTAGATTTGGAAAAGTTAACATAATATATATTATGAGACAAAGATGGTTGGGTGAGCGCTACCCGCGAAGCTCAATATCGTCGAAAATCGCCGGGTACGGACAGCGTTCCTGGTCAGCTTCCTGGTTTGTCGAGGCTCTTGCTGCTTGTGGATCGAAAGGTTTGACGCAAACAGCTCATGATCTCAGGCACCACTGAAATGTCTTCATAAGTTTCAAGTACGGTTGCTTTCAGCGTGTGCACAACTGGTTAGCTGTGCACGTCCGGCCTATGTTTCTACAGGATTGTCCTTGTAGGTGGGCAGCAATGGACACCATGTATTCCTTGCAAATTCAGTTTCATCTCAGGGAACCCAGACATGGCAAGGCACTTTAAGGTCTCAGTTGGAAGCACTGATTCCTGGAAAAATGGCCTCGTCGCACAAAACGCAAGACACTTTAAGGTCATCCAGTCCATGCTGAAGGTCGAAATAAAGAAAAAAGGCGCGCAAAAGCCAAATTTGAAGCTCGGCTCTTGCACGCCTTTGTTGGCGTGGGTTGATTTGAGTTGATTATTGTCGGCTTATGTCTACTCGTCAGTGAGCGTTGCCCAGTCCTTCATAAACGCCTCAAGACCCAAGTCAGTCAAAGGGTGCTTGGCAAACTGGCTGAGCACGTTGAACGGAATCGTGGAAACATCCGCGCCCATGAGCGCCGCGTCCAACACGTGCTTGGGATGGCGCACACTGGCCACCAGGACCTTGGTGGCGTACCCGTAATTCTCATAGATCGTCACGATCTGAGAAATCACCTCCATCCCGTCATGGGAAATGCCGTCCAAGCGGCCCACGAACGGGCTCACGTAAGTGGCCCCGGCCTTGGCCGCCAACAAGGCCTGCATGGGCGAAAACACCAAGGTAACATTGGTCTTGATGCCCATGTCCGTCAACTGCCGCGTGGCCTTGACCCCCTCCATGATCATCGGGATCTTGATCACCACGTTGGAGCCGAACTTGACCAAGTCCTGAGCCTCGGCAACCATCTCCTCGGCAGTCATGCCCACGACTTCCAAACTTACCGGCCCCTCAACCTCGTTGACAATGACCTCGGCCTGCTTGCGCCAATCACCACCCTCCCTGGCCAGGAGCGTGGGGTTGGTGGTCACCCCGTCAATGAGGCCATACCCCTTGGCCTGACGGATCTCGTCAATGTTGGCGGTGTCTATGAAAAATTCCATGTGTGCTCCTGCAATGTGGTTGCTGTTGATTCAAGTTGTCGTGAGTTGCTGGCAGTTGACTACGAGCTCGTGTCCTCGCTCTCTTGCGCTGCCTGGGGCGCTTGGCCTGATTGCAAACGCTTCACATACTTGTCGCGGCAGTCATAGGAACAAAAACAATGCACCTGGTCCCCCTGGCGCACACGTATATCACCGTCCTTGGCCACAAATGCGCCGCACATGGGGTCCTTGACCATGTCGCCGGACGCCGCCAAGTTCTCTTCTTCTTTTTCTTTCTTGACTTGTTTGTGTTTTTTGTCGCCTGCAAACATTTTGTACAAGATAAATAGCAGCGCAACCACGAGTAAGAGTTTCATGGGATTGCCAAGACCAATCATTTCAACACCATACCTTTTTAAGGTTGTAGAATGTCGCCATTATGTACTCTGAACCGAATTTTCGCAATGGCCTGAACCAGCGGCTCCCCATCCGGAAAGCGCAATTCGGGCGCAATGTCCAGGAGCGGCTGCAGCACAAATGCCCGTTCCCGCATCCTGGGGTGGGGAACTGTCAGCACCGGAGAGTCATACGCCACATCAGCATATAACAGCAGGTCCAAGTCAATGGGCCTCGGCCCAAAGCGGCTGCCCTGCTCCTTCCGCGCCCTGCCCAATCCTGCCTCGATCACCAGCAAGTCCTGAAGCAAATCCTCCGGCCCCTTGTCCGGCGCGACACCCAGCTCCACCACCTGATTGGCGAACCAGGGCTGGGCCTCCTCGTCCTGGGGCGAAGTCATGTACACGGGCGAGGCCTTGCGCAGCTCGACTCCGTCCAGCCCGGCCATGGCTTCCCGCGCCCGGGCCAGCAGCCCATGCCGATCGCCCATGTTGGACCCCAGGCCTACATAGGCGGCTACAAGCTCGCGATCCGTGATACCGCCTCCTTGAGGCGCTCGCTGGGCACGGTCAGGGAAATACGGAAATACCCCTCGCCTGGCGCGCCAAAGCCGTTGCCCGGAGTGACCACCACGCCGGTCTCCTGCAAGAGCTTGGTCACGAAATCAGCGGAGCTGGCGAATTCCTTTGGTGTCTTGGACCATATATAAAAGGTTGCCTCAGGCACCTCGCTCTCAATGGCCGCCTTGCCAAGCGCTTCCAGGACTACGTCCCGCCGCTCCTTGTACAGGGCGCGCAGCCGGTCCGCCTCGGGCTCGCCTTGGGTCAGCGCGGCAATACCCACTTCCTGCACGGCCTGGAACGCACCGGAGTCCATGTTCTCCTTGATCCGGCCCAATCCGCCCACCAAGGTCTCGTTGCCCACGGCCATGGCGATGCGCCAGCCCGTCATGTTGTAAGTCTTGGACAAGGAATGAAACTCAATGGCCACGTCCTTGGCCCCGGGAATTTCCAGTATGCTCAGGGGCTTGTTATCCGGATTATAGTACATTTCCGTATAGGCCGCATCGTGGACCACGATCACGTTGTGTTCCTTGGCCTTGGCCACCAAGCGCTCGTAGAAAGCCTTATCCGCCATGGCTGCGGTGGGATTGTTGGGATAATTGAGGAAAATGGCCTTGGCTTCCTGCCAAGAATCCTCGCCGATCCCGTCCAGGTCGGGTAAATAGC
>QZKZ01000149.1 GCA_004796465.1 Desulfovibrio sp. | reverse complement strand
GGACACCATCCACAACGCCTACGGCTACGGGTTGTTCACAGGCGGCCTGGGCGCGCACTATGGCGCGGAACGCTTGGGCGCAACCGTGGTGCCCATTTCCGGCGGTGCCACCAAACGCCAAATCGCCCTGTTAAAGGACTTTGGTCCGGACATCATTTGCTGCACACCCTCGTACATGCTTTTCCTGCACGAAACCGCCAAGGAAATGGGCATTGATTTCCGCGACCTGCCGCTCAGGGCAGGCATCTTTGGCGCGGAACCCTGGACCGAGGAAATGCGCCGGGACATCGAGACCAAGACCGGCATCGACGCCCTGAACATCTACGGCCTGTCCGAAATCATGGGTCCGGGCGTGGCCCAGGAGTGCATCGACGCCAAGGACGGCATGCACATCTTTGAGGACCACTTCCTGCCCGAGATCATTGACCCGCAGAGCGGTGAGCCCCTGCCTCCGGGGGAGCAAGGCGAACTGGTCTTCACCACCCTGCTCAAGGAAGGCATCCCGCTGATCCGCTACCGCACCCGCGACATCACGTCCCTCAACTACGTGCCCTGCTCCTGCGGCCGCACCCACGTGCGCATGGGCCGCGTCATGGGCCGCTCCGACGACATGCTCATTATTCGCGGGGTCAACGTGTTCCCGCAGCACATCGAGGCCATCTTGCTCGAGGCCAAGGGCGTGTCTCCCCACTACCAGATCATTGTGCGCCGCAAGGGCAACCTCGACACCCTGGAGGTGCAGGTGGAAGTGGACGAGGCCATGTTCTCGGACGAAATCAAGAACCTGCAGCGCACCGAAGGCAAGATCTCGAAGACCATCAAGGAGTTCCTGGGTGTGTCCGCCCAGGTCAAGCTGGTGGAACCCCACTCCATTGAGCGCTCCGTCGGCAAGGCCAAGAGGGTGCTGGACGAGCGGGATTTGGCGTAAGGCAACGTCAACGGATAACGTCGTGGGGCTTTGCCCCACACCCCACCAGGGGCATGATGCCCCTGGACCCCCACCTGGGTTGTCAACGGGGTCAGGGCAGAGGCCCTGGCCCTTTTTTTCAGGTACTCATATGAAGAACCAGTACACCGCCGACATCACCGACTACCGCACTTACGGCTTGCTGCGCGTTCTTTGTGGGCAGGGCGGCCTCAGCCTCGGCGTGAACTGGATGCTCACCCCCAACGACGGACGCAGCGACGGCTCCAAGCTTGCGTACCTCAAGGACCCGGCCACATGGCGGCCCTACGACTCCGAACTCTTTGACGCCATGGCCCGCATCATCGAGCGCGACGATAGAAACGTGGCTGCCGTGGAAAACGCGAACCTTCTGCCGAACACGGCGTTCTTCTCCAAGTTGCTTCCCGACACGGCAGAACCGCGCGGCAGATTTATGGCCCAAGCCCTGGATAAACTCTCGGACCGAGACCTGCTCTTTCTCGACCCGGACAACGGCATGGAAGTGGCCTCCACCCCCTTGGGCGCGAAGAACTCCAGCAAGTACCTGTACTTTACCGAGATAAGCCAAGCCTACGATAGGGGCCATTCCCTGATCATATTCCAGTATTTCCCCCGCGTGGACAGGGAATCCTACATCACCCGCAGAGCCGAGGAACTGCGTGGGGCCACGGGCTCAACCGCCATTTACAGCCTGGCCACCAGCTTGGTCTGCTTTTTTGTCGTGGCGCGGGAAACGCATGCGCCGGAGTTGGCGGCCCGGTTGAGTATTCTGAGCCACCAATGGGGAGAGCAGTTTACGATTTCGTTGTACGATCCCCTGGGCCTCTAGTCCACGAACACGCCAAGGGCCGAGTAGTTGTCGAAGTCGCTTTCGGCCCGTTGCGTAATTCGCCGTTCCATGCGCATCAGCCATTCATCGGGGTTGGCGGACTTGCAGTAGGAGATCTCCATCTCCGGTTCCCACACATACTCCCAGAAGCCGTCCGTGGCCAAGAGAAAGGCATCGCCCTGGTGCAGGGTATAGGGTTTTTCCAGGATTGCGGGCCGCAGGTCGCCCTCCTTGCCCAGGGCGCGCAGGAGCCGGTTGCGGTCCTCGTGGCCACGCATGTCGTCTTCCACGATGTCGCCCGCGTCGACCATGGCTTGGGGCACGCTGTGATCCTTGGTGCGGTACTGAGCCGAGCCGCCCTGCAGGAGATAGAGCCGGGTGTCCCCCATATGCGCCCAGCGGGCCGTGCTGAAATCCGACACCATGACCACCAGGGTCGTGCGCATGGACGTGAGGCGAGGCTCCTCGGCCTGCTTGGCGATGAGCGCTTCCTGGGCTGCCTGGACATAGCTGAACAGGTCCTCGGCTTCGAAACCCATGGCCGCCTCGAACCGGTCCAGGATGGTGTTCACCGCGAGCTGCGAGGCCACCTCGCCGCCCCGGTGCCCGCCCAGGCCGTCGGCCACGACCCAGCATCCCCCCTTATCGAGGATGCGGTAACCGCAGTGGTCCTGGTTGACGTCACGTCCTCCCTGCTCGGACAGGGATGCTGTCCTGAACTTCATTGGGCCTCCCTTAGGGGTGCGGCAAAATGATTATGGTTCGCGCACCACACGGATGCCCACCTGGTTGTTATAGCTGCCGGGCATGAAAAAGTTCCTGAACGCGCAACGGCAGAACTCGCCGTAGTTGTACCAGCTTCCGCCCCGGATTACATGACCTTCCTCGACCGTGATCACGGGCATGATCGGATTGTTGTACTCGTGGCGGGAATATGCCTGCTCGTGAAACGCGTCTTCCACCCACTCATACACATTGCCGTGCATGTCGTAGAGGTTGAAGTTGTTGGGCGCGAACGAGCCGATGAGTGTGGTCTGCTGCCGGTAATCCCCGAGTTCGCCGTTGCCATACACAGAGGTAGCGTCAAAGTTGGCCTGGGTCGAGTGGATGGTGTCGCCAAAGGAAAACGGCGTTTCCGTGCCCGCGCGGCAAGCGTATTCCCATTCAGCCTCAGTGGGCAAACGAAAGGTGAACTCTCCGCCATTGAGCTGGTTCAACTCGTCGATAAAACTCTGGGCATCGTACCACGATACGTTTTCCACGGGCAGGTACTCGTCGCCCTGGAACTCCGAGGGATTGTAGCCCATGATCGAGCTCCAATGGGTCTGGGCCACCTCATATTGGCTCATCCAAAAGCCGTCCACGCAGACCTCATGGCGAGGAGATTCGTCACCATATCGCTGCAGTTCGTGGTCCGGGCTTCCCATGTAATAGCAACCGCCCTCAACCCACACAAAGGGCATGCCCGAATAAGGCTCAAACCAGTTCTCTCCGGAAACGGGCTGGATGCCAAGATCAAAATAGACCATCACGGCCTGGTCCCTGTCCGAGACCTCTATCCACTCCTCAAGAACCTCACCATCCAAGGTGAAACGAAACAAATAGGAGCCGGGTTCCAGGAGCATATTCTGGGTAAAGGGGGTGGAAATGGGCTCCACGATCTCAACGTACGCGCCCGAGGGCACGCTCTTGACCGTGACAAAGTAGGACGTGTCATAGGTCACGGTTCCTTCGGCAACCAATTCAATGTCCATCTCCACGTCGTAATCCGTGATCTCGACCCATTGTTCCCAGGGTTCAAAACCAGGACTCGTGATGCGTACTTGGTAGCTTCCGGGCTGCAGCTCCATGCCCGGCGAATAGTCCATGGCCGGGGACAGGATTTCCACCTGGGCGTCGCCCGGGTTGGCATAAATATACAGGGCGAAGGTATTTCCGGGTCCGGGGCCGCCGTTGGGGTCCCTGTCCCAAGGGGCCATGTACAACAAGGTGCCCACGGCTCCGGCCACGATCACGAACAGCAGGATAGAGAGGGACACGATCAGGGCCACGGGCGACTTGCGGGGAGGCTCGTCCATGACCGGAGGAGGACCGGTGGGCGGCAAGTCCGCTTGGGGCGTTGCGGCCAGCCTT